>WRCE01000021.1 GCA_009784005.1 Candidatus Methanimicrococcus labiotermitis | reverse complement strand
GCTCTGCCTGCTCCTGCTCTGCCTGCTCCTGCTCTGCCTGCTCCTGCTCTGCCTGCTCCTGCTCTGCCTGCTCCTGCTCTGCCTGCTCCTGCTCTGCCTGCTCCTGCTCTGCCTGCTCCTGCTTTGCCTGCCACCTGCCGCGCCGCGCGCGTGCCGCCGTCGTGTTCGTTCCGTGCATTCATACCACGCATACATACCATGCATACATACCATGCATACATACCATGCATACATACCGTACATCCATACCGTGTGTCCATATCACAATGTTCATGCCATATCTTGAAAAACGATTTATAAACGGAAGGGATTTTAACCTTCAAAGCATACCAAAAATATCATAAAAAGGTAATTAAAAGGAAAAAAGGAAGTTATTACGATGGTCATGGACAGTTTAGGGAATTCTCTCCAAGACGCTTTGAGAAAGCTGATCGGCGCCGGGCGCATTGACGAAAATATTGTCAATGAAGTTGTAAAAGACATTCAGCGCGCGCTTTTGACGGCCGACGTCAACGTTCAGCTCGTCATGGGCATGTCAAAGCGTATTAAGGAAAGGTCGTTGAAAGAAACGCCCGAAAAGGGCGCCGACCCGCGAGAACACGTTGTCAAAATCGTGTATCAGGAAATGGTCGCCATTATGGGACAGGGCGCAACGGTTGAACTTAAGCCGCAGACAATCATGGTGGTCGGTCTTCAGGGCAGCGGTAAAACAACGTCGGTCGCAAAACTGGCGCGCTACTTCCAAAAGAAAGGGTTAAAGGCCGCCGTGATTGGCGCCGACAACTTCCGCCCGGGCGCATACCAGCAGTTGGAAACGCTTTGTAAGAAACTGAACGTTCATTTTTACGGCGAAGAAGGAGAAAAAGATGCCGTCGGCATCGTCAGGCGCGGGCTGAAAGACATTGAAAAATATGATGTTAAAATTATCGACACCGCCGGGCGTCACGCTTTGGAAGCGGATTTGATTCAGGAAATGGTGGACATCAACGAAGCCGTCAAACCCGATCAGAGATATTTGGTGCTCGACGCCGCTATCGGTCAGCTGGCCGGCCAGCAGGCCAAAGCCTTTAACGACGCCGTCAGCGTGACCGGAATCATCATTACAAAGCTTGACGGAACGGCAAAAGGCGGCGGCGCGTTGTCCGCTGTTTCTGAAACCGGCTCGCCGATCGCTTTCATCGGTACCGGCGAAACGCCTGATGATTTTGAAAGATTTGACACCGACAGATTCATTTCCAGATTAATCGGTATGGGTGACCTGCAATCCCTCCTTGAAAAGGTTCAGGAGTCCATGAAAGAAACGAATCTGGATGTTGACAATATCATGAAGGGGCGTTTCACGCTCAACGACATGTACGCCCAGTTGGAAGCCATGAACAAAATGGGACCCTTAAAGCAAATCATGAGTATGCTGCCTCTCGGCTCGATGGGCCTTGGCGGCGCCAAGATTTCCGATAAAGACATTGACGCCACCGGCGAGAAAATGAAATATTACAAAGTCATCATGGATTCGATGACCGCCGGCGAGCGCGATGACCCGAAAATCATCAATTCCGGCCGCATTCATCGGATCTCGATGGGTTCAGGAAGAGCTCCCGAAGAAATCCGCGAACTCTTGAAATACCACAAAACAATGCAAAACGCTTTCAAAAACTTCTCAGGCAAGGGCGGCGGCCGAAACATGCAAAAGATGATGAAAAAGGGAATGGGAGGAAACCCGGGCGGCCTGGGCGGTCCGGGAGGCCCCGGCGGAAACTTCCCGTTCTGATTTCTTTTTTTTGTTCACCGAGGCACCCCACGGGAGTGGCGTGGTATGGTGTGGCATGGTGTGGTGTGGTGACAAGAGCAAACGATTTTAAGCACAAAAAACAGCAAACAAAACCACATAAACCACCTCCATTTTCGGAGTTGGGCGATGCAAAGCAGCGCACAAATCCGAAAATGGAGATTTCTGCAAAAAATAAACGAGAAATAACAAACAGCAAACAAACAACAAACAAACAACAAGCAAGAGATGGTCCTTTGATAAAAACAAGATTTTATGTGACGGGAATGACATGTTCGGCGTGCAGCCGCCATGTTGAAAAAGCCGCCGAAAAGTTAAACGGCGTTCAAAACATTACCGTCAACCTGCTTCAGAATTATATGGTTGTCGAGTATGACGAAACTGTTCTCAAAGAATCCGATATAATTCGCGCGGTTGAAAATGCCGGATACGGCGCGTATGTTGACGACATGTGTATTGACAGTGTGTATGCCAATGCCGGCAGCGAAAGGAAGGCGGCTGCATCGCCGAAACCCGGAGAAAATTGTTCGATAAACCTAAACAATCCTGACACTCTGAACAAACCTTCCTCTTTGAAAAATCCTGCCGCTTCTGAAGCGAAAGACATGAAACGGCGGCTGATTTGGTCGGTCGTTTTTCTAATTCCGCTCGTTTACATCGCGATGGGGTCCATGGTCGGATTTCCACTGCCGTCTTTTTTGAGCGGGCATGAAAACGCGGTTGCCTTCGGCGTGGCTCAATTGCTGCTGACATTAGCTATTGCTTACCTGAATCGCTTTTACTTCATTCACGGATTCAAAAACCTGATCAGAAGAACGCCGACGATGGATACTTTGATTGCGATTGGCTCATCCGCCGCCATTATTTACAGCGTTTACGCCGTTATTCGTATTGGGTACGGACTTTCCATTTCTGATTTTGCGATTGTTGAACAGTATCATATGGATTTGTATTTCGAATCCGCCGGCATGATTTTGACGTTGGTGACGATCGGAAAATATATGGAGCAGCGCTCTAAAAGGAAAACGGGTGACGCCATCTCCCGACTTATTGATTTGAAACCCAAAACGGCGATCGTTGAAAGGAACGGAGCGGGAACGGAAACGGGAACGGAAACGGGAACGGAAACGGGAACGGAAACGGGAACGGAAACGGAAACGGGAACGGAAACGGGAACGGAAATTGGAACGGAAATTGGAACGGAAACGGAAATTCCGATTTCCGATGTTGTTGTCGGCGATATCATTCTTGTCCGGTCCGGAAGCAATATTCCTGTTGACGGAACGGTCATTGAAGGCTTCGCCGCCATTGATGAATCCGCAATCACCGGCGAAAGCGTTCCGGTTGAGAAAACAGTCGGCGATAGCGTAACGGGGGCGACGGCAAACATGTCGGGATTCATCAAAATCAAAGCCGAGCGCGTCGGGGAAGACACAACGCTTGCGCGGATTATCCGGCTCGTGGAAGAAGCGAGCGCCGGCAAGGCGCCGATTTCAAAGCTGGCTGACCGCGTCAGCGCCGTTTTCGTTCCTGTCGTTATTGCGATTGCCGGTACCGCGGCGGTCGTTTGGCTTTTGCTCGGCTACCCGCTGAATTTTGCGCTTTCCGTCGGCATCGCCGTTCTTGTCATCAGCTGCCCCTGCGCGCTTGGATTGGCAACCCCCACTGCAATCATGGTCGGCACCGGTAAAGCCGCTGAAAACGGTATTTTGTTCAAAAACGCGGAAACGATTGAAACGGCGCACATGATCAAAACCGTTGTTTTGGATAAGACCGGCACCGTCACGGAAGGAAAACCATCAGTCACCGGCATATATCCGGCGGAGGGGATAAGCGAAAATGAACTCCTCGGCTACGCGGCGGCTGTTGAAAAGATGTCAGAGCACCCCTTGGCAAAAGCAATCGTTGAAAAGGCGAATGAAAAGGCGAATGAAAAGGCGGCTGAAAAAAACACCATCGAAAAAATTCTTGACCTTTCTGTCTCCGATTTCAAGCAAACCGCCGGTCACGGCGTTCTGGCAATTGTCGGCGGCGAAACGGTTCGCGCCGGAAATGCACTGATGATGAAAGCGCAGGGCGCGGGCGCAGGCACGGGCGCAGGCACGGGCGCAGGCACAGACACAAACACAGACACAAACGCAGACGCAGACATCCTGCCGTTTGAAACGCTTGCCGATGAAATCGCAAGCGCCGGGCAAACACCTCTTTATTTTTCCAAAGACGGCCGCCTTCTCGGAATGATTGCCGTTGCCGACGCGGTCAAACCGACAAGCGCGCGCGCCGTTTCTGAACTGAAAAAGATGGGGCTTGACGTCATTTTGATGACCGGCGACAACGAACGAACGGCAAACGCGGTTGCGCGGCTGACCGGAATTGACCGCGTGATTGCCGGCGTGCAGCCGCAAGAAAAGGAAGCAAAAGTCAGAGAGCTGCAAGCCGGCGGCAAGAAGGTCGCGATGATCGGCGACGGGATAAACGACGCGCCGGCGCTGACGCGCGCGGATGTCGGTATTGCCATCGGCGCCGGAACAGACGTCGCCATCGAAAGCGCGGATATCGTTTTGATGAAAAGCGATTTAATGGACGCGGTGACGGCGATTCGGCTGTCCCGGGCAACAATCCGAAACATCAAGCAGAATCTGTTTTGGGCGTTTTTTTACAATGTTCTCGGCATCCCGCTGGCTGCCGGTGTCTTTTACCCCCTGCTCGGCTGGAAGTTAAATCCCGTCTTCGCGGCCGCCGCAATGAGTTTGTCCTCTTTGTTTGTCGTGACAAACGCCTTGAGACTGAGATTTTTCAAACCGAAATATTTAACGGCCGATCCGGCGCAAGAAATTGAAGAAAGAATTGAAAAAACAATTGAAACAACAATTGAAACAGAAAGAATTGAAAAGAACGAAGGTGAAGAACAAATGAACTATGTCATGAAAATTGAAGGAATGAGCTGCATCAATTGCAAAAAACACGTCGAAGCCGCGCTGAACGCACTCCCCGGCGTCCAAGCCGTTGTTGATTTGGGAACGGGGTCGGCAGATGTTAAAACCGACGGAAACGCGGATGAAAAAAGTCTGACGCAAGCCGTCACGGCGGCCGGATATACCGTCATATCCGTTCAAAAAAAATGAATGGAATTGAAAAGAAATAATTGAAAAGAAATAATTGAAAACCGGAACGAAACCTGAAAATCAGAGAAGAAAACATGAGAGCCGATAAAGTTGCTGTCGTCCGCCTGCTGAAAACCGCGCGCGGTCAAATCGACGGTATCATCAAAATGGTGGAAGAGGACAAGTACTGTATTGATATTGTTTATCAAATCATGGCAAGTACAGCCGTTTTAAAAAAGGCGATGAAGATTGTCCTGCATGGTCATTTAAGCGGATGCGTCAGCGACGTGTTTAATGACTGTCATGAAAGCGAAAAAAATGAAAACAAAAATGCTCGTGAAGAAAAAATAAACGAAGTGATTGATGTTTTTGACAAACTGATTAAATAAAACTCAAATAAAACAAGAAGATTGCGATAAGAGTAGACAACGGAACAAACAATAGAACAAGAAAACAAACAAAAACAAACAAGCAATAGAACAAGAAAACAAACAAAACCACATAAACCACCTCCATTTTCGGAGTTGGGCGATGCGAAGCAGCGCACAAATACGAAAATGGAGATTTCTGCCAAAAAATAACGAGAAATAACTAACATTATTATTTTTGAAAAAAGCAAGATGGAAAGGGATGATAAAAGATAAAACAAACAAAAACAAACAAAACAATCAAAAACAAACAAAACAATCAAAAACAAACAAAACAATCAAAAACAAACAAAACAAACAAAACAAACAAAACAATCAAAAACAAACAAAATTCTCGGCGCTCAAATTCATGGCTCAAAATTAATATTATAAAATTATGTTTTTGAATAATAACAAAAAAACGATGAATTCGAACAGTCAATGAAAAAAATTAAAGTTTTTAACATTTTCAGATACGAGCGAATGGAAATATACTGAAAATCCAATCTTTTGAAAATATATAAACTTCCAGTTGAAATACCATTTATCTGACCCTCCGTTTCCAATGAACGAACAACAAGCCAAAGACAACGTTTCCGATGATGGTTTTTGAAGGTTTACATACGAAATATCCATCGTTTTTTTAAAAAAAAATTTACGTGGTTTTTGAAAAAAATTTATATTTAATGCGTCTACTGATGCTCATTTTCCATCAGAAATAAGGGGGTGTTATTACAATAAGTTTTAATACCTTTACTTCAATTGGATGTAATTGCAAGTGCTTGCACGGCAAGCACAAATTTTATCGAATAAATTACATTGCCACACCCATTCGAGAATTAAAAACAAAAATTGATGATACAAATCAAAAATATAAAATTTTGCTTTATAAAATTAAAACTAAACATAAAACTAAAACATAAAATTCAACAAAAATTTTAGCGAAATTTTAACAAAAGTTTTAGCAAAAATTTTAGCAAGAATTTAGCAAAAATTTTAGCAAGAATTTAACAAAAGTTTTAGCAAAAATGTAACAAAAATTTTAACATAAACCCAAAGCAAAAAAACGGAGCCCAAAAAACATTCCCTGTTGCACACATCATGAATGATTGTTATGATTCTCATGATTGTCTGCACAACTGCGTGACGGTATTTGTCAAAGAGAAGCAAAACGCTTCTCCCTTCCAAGACTTTTCGGTAAAACGGGATCTACTGTATCAGAATTTGCTGTATAAAGTTCACTGCGTGCTGTATAGACTAAAAATAATGTTATAGAATTTACTGCATGCTGTATGGAGTCCACTGCATCGAAATGCAATCGTAATACCGCTTATGCCGTTTATAATCTACTTTTATAATACGGCTTTACCGATTCACCGGTTGTGCGGTTTGATACGCGCCATCAATTTCACAGGAGAATTTATATTTATGACAAGCTCCCTCGATAAGTTATTTACACGCCTGCTTGAAAACGAATCTATCTTTAAAGACAAGGAAGTTTTAAGGCATTCATACACGCCCGACGTTTTGGTTCACCGCGATAACCAAACGGAAGAGTTGGCAACGATTTTAGTTTCGGCTCTTCGGGGCGAAACGCCTTCAAATATATTGATTTACGGGAAAACCGGAACGGGAAAAACTGCGGTGACCCGTTATGTCGGCAAAGAACTGGAAAACATGAGTGACCGCGTGGGCGTGAAATGTTCGGTTATTTATGTCAACTGCGAAGTAATCGACACGCAATACCGTCTTTTGGCCAATCTGGCCCGTCAATTCGGAGAAGATATTCCGATGACCGGCTGGCCGACGGATCAAGTTTTCCAAAAGTTTAAAGAAGTGCTTGACACGCAAGAACAAGTTTTGATTGTGATTTTAGACGAAATCGACAAGCTTGTTAAAAAAGGAGATGACGTGATTTACAATTTATCCCGCATCAATTCCAGCCTGAAACAAGCAAAAGTCAGCATCATCGGCGTTTCCAACGACTTGAAATTTACCGAATTTTTAGACGCCCGCGTGAAAAGCTCTCTCGGCGAAGAAGAAATCATCTACCCGCCGTATGACGCCGATCAAATCCGGGACATTCTTTACCAGCGCGCAGAAATCGCGTACAACAAAGGCGTTTTAGATTCAACCGTAATCCCGCTCTGCGCCGCGCTGGCCGCTCAGGAACACGGTGATGCCCGCCGCGCGCTTGATTTGCTTCGCGTTTCCGGTGAAATCGCCGAGCGCCGCGAAGAAAAATATGTGACGGAAGTCCATGTCCGCGTTGCGCAAGATAAAATAGAAGTTGACCGCATTGTCGAAGTGGTCCGAACGCTGCCGACGCAATCAAAACTGGTCTTATTCAGCATTGTTTCACTTAACATCAGCGCCCAGAATCAAAATCTCGGGACGCAGAGTATCACCACCGGCGAAGTGTACAACATTTACAGAAAACTGTGCAAAACCATTGATATGGATATCTTGACACAGCGCCGCGTCACCGATTTGATGTCGGAACTGGACATGCTCGGCATTATCAACGCCGTGGTCGTGAGCAAAGGCCGTTACGGACGAACAAAAGAAATCTCGCTTTCCGTGCCGATTAACAACACATACGATGTTTTGCTTGAAGATTACAAACTGACACCGCTTCAAAGCTACACCCACAACGTAAAAATCGGATATTTCTGAGTGAAAATGAAAATTTGAGACGGCGCACATCTGCCTTTTTCTGTGTGCTCTCTCAAATTCACTATTCTGTGTCCGCCTTTCTGTGCCCGCCTCTTTTTACCCATTTATTTTTTATTTTCCGATCGAATTCTCAATTTGATTTTAATATAGGCTTTCGTTTCTGAAAATTTCTGATATCAACTGCTCATTCATCAACTGCTCATTCATCAACTGTTCATTCATCAACTGTTCATTCATCAACTGTTCATTCACATTCATCCAAATTTTGCGAGGAGATTTTTACGGATTCATCGAAGTTGAAACGGCCGGTTTATCCGATGCCGGAAGATGTGCGAATGGCGCTGACAAAAGCCGGTCTTTTTGACCTTTATGAAAAGCGACCGCCTTATCAGCAAAACGATTATGTCGGCTGGATTTCGCGGGCAAAAAAGAATGAAACGCGATTGAAGCGATTGAATCAAATGTTAGAAGAATTAAAGTCGGGCGATAAGTACATGGGGATGGATTACAGTGCCCGGATGTGAAAATCCGATGTTTTGTTTTTGATCGATTCCGACTCTGTTTGATTTTGTCTGACTCTGTTTGATCCGATTCCGACTCTATTTGATACTGCCTGATTTTGTTTTGATTTTGTTTGCTGTTTGTTATTTTTCGTTTATATTTTGTTTGCCGTTTGTTATTTTTCGTTTATATTTTGCCGAAATCTCCATTTTCGGATTTGAGCGCTGCTTCGCATCGCCCAACTCCGAAAAAGGAGGTGGTTTATGTGGTTTTTGTTTGATTCTGTCTAATTTTGTTTTTGGTTTTGTTTGATCTGATTCCGCCACTTTTTGATTCTGTCTGATTTTGTCTGATCCGGTTTGATTCTGTCTGATTTTGTCTGACCCTGTTTGATTCTGTCTGACTCTGTATTTTTTTCCGAAACTGATATGAATCAAATTTAAAATATCATAAATACTATTTCTGTAAAACTATTCAGTAAATTCAGTAAATTATCAAAATTCAGTAAAATTATCAAAAATCAGGTGAATACTTTGAAATTAACCGGCACCCTATCCATCGGCATTAAAGCGCCTATCATAAAAGAAGGCGATGACTTGGCAGCAATTGTAACACAATCCGTCCTTGAGGCATCGGAATCCGCCGGGTTCAAGATTGAAGACGGCGACGTTATCGGTGTCACAGAAGCCGTTGTTGCCAGAGCGCAGGGAAATTACGCAACGGTTGAGCAGCTGGCCAAAGATGTCAGGTCCAAATTTCCCGGCGGAGAAGCGGCCGTTTTGTTCCCGGTTTTGAGCCGAAATCGGTTTGCCATTATGCTTAAAGGCATTGCTATGGGCCTTGACAAGGTTTATTTGGTTCTCAGCTATCCCGATGACGAAGTTGGGAATCGGATCATTACATGGGAACAAATTGATGAGGCGGGCATTGATCCTTACAGAGACGTTATGACGGAAGCGGAATTCAGAAAGGCTTTCGGGCAGGAAACGAAGCATCTTTGGACGGGCGTTGACTACATTGAGTATTACAAAAGTTTGAGTGACAAAATTGAAGTGGTTTTCGCCAACCGCCCGCGCGCCGCGCTTCAATTTACAAAACATATGCTGACGGCAGACATTCACACACGGGGCAGGACGAAAAAAACGCTCAAAGAAGCCGGCGCCGAAACGGTTTACGGCCTTGATGATTTGTTGAGCGCGCCGGTAGACGGCAGCGGTTTTAATCCCGATTACGGTATTTTGGGCGCCAACAAAGCCACCGAAGACCGAATCAAACTTTTCCCGAAAGATTGCGGCGTTTTTGTCAACGACGTTCAGAAACGGATGAAAGACAAAACCGGAAAACATGTTGAGGTTATGGTTTACGGCGACGGCGCTTTTAAGGATCCGGTCGCAGGTATTTGGGAACTGGCCGACCCCGTCGTTTCGCCCGGATACACCGACGGCTTGCTCGGAACGCCGAATGAGCTGAAGCTGAAGTATCTTGCCGACAATGAATTCAAAGACCTGAAAGGCGAAGAACTCCAAAAAGCGCTTCGCAAGAGCATTAAAAACAAATCTGACCTTTCCGGCAAAATGGAATCACAGGGGACAACGCCACGCCGTTACGTCGACCTGATCGGCAGCCTGTGTGACTTGACCAGCGGCAGCGGCGACAAAGGAACGCCGATTATTTTGATTAAAAATTATTTTGACAATTACGCGACGGAATAAACAAAGATGAAATAAAAAGATGAAATAAAAAGGAGAAAAGATTATGGAAGAAAAATCAATAGAAGAAAAGCATTGTCAGAGCTGCGGTATGCCGATGGGCGCAACCGATGAAATGTACGGAACGAACGCGGACGGGAAAAAAAGTACGGATTTTTGCGATTACTGTTTTAAAAACGGCGCGTTTACAAGCGATTGCACAATGGAAGAAATGATTGAGATTTGTATTTCCTTTATGAATCCGGCTGATTACGGCATGAGCGAGGATGAAGCCCGAAAAATGATGATTGAGTTTTTCCCGACGCTTAAACGGTGGAAAACGGTATAAAGAATTATTAAATGAATTTAACGACGAGATTCTCTACACGATGTGTAGAGAATTAAGCCGGTCCTAAATCCACCTGATAATGCACCTTGACAGTGAAAAAGTACATAATCAGGCGAATATGTGCTTTGACAGTGAAAAAGTACATAATCAGGCGAATATGTGCTTTGACAGTGAAAAAGTACATGAATACTACTTGTCTGCTTATCTGCTTGTCTGCTTATCCGGCAGAAAGAGGTATTACTCTTCCAAATTTTTTGACAGCTCAACATACCAAAGAGCATTTCTGATAGTCGCCTGAACCTCTTCTTCGGTGACTTCCCGAATAATTTTACCCGGAACGCCAAGAACCATGCTTCTCGGCGGAATGACTTTTCCTGCCGGAACGAGAGCGTTGGCGCCGATAATACTTCCTTCACCGATGACGGCGTTGTCCAAAACGGTGGAATTCATGCCAATCATCACGTTGTCCTCAATGATCGGGCCGTGAACAACAGCGCTGTGACCGATTGTGACGTTCTTGCCGATGATAAGCGTTTGGCTGACGTTGCCGTGAAGAACGCAATTGTCTTGAACGTTGCTGTTTTCGCCGATTTTTATCGGGCCGGCATCCGCGCGGATGACTGCGCCATACCAAACACTTGTGTTTTCACCAAATTCAACATTGCCGACAACGGTTGCATTTTTTGCTTTTCTGACCATAATTTAACCTCTTATAATTCATTGATTCAACAGAGTCCGATACTCAGTATTTGATATTGGTATTTGATATTGGTATTTTGTATTTTACATTTTTGTTCCTTCAGATCCGCAATGACAAAAAACAAAAAAAGAATAAACGTGAAAAAAATCAAAAAAACATAAAAAACATTAAAAAACAAACAAAAACCCCATAAACCACCTCCATTTTCGGAGTTGGGCGATGCAAAGCAGCGCACAAATCCGAAAATGGAGATTTCGACAAAAAAATAACGAGAAAATAACAAACAGTATTTTTTGAAAAAAACAAGATGTAAAAGAAACAAAACAGAAAAACAAACAGAAAAACAAACATGAAAGAAACATAAAAAACAAACAGCAAACAAAAATCATGAAAAAAATCATGAAAAAAATCATGAAAAAAATCATGAAAAAAATCATGAAAAAAATCATGAAAAAAATGAAAAATTCCGGCGCTCAAAGAAGGGCAAAAATGCTGGAAATGACTGTTCTCACCAATTCGACAAAGTCGATTCCTGAAATCCTGAGAACCAAGAAGGCGCCGAGGAACGTGCCGATCATGCTTCCGATGTTGGCGAGCGCGGCGACATAAATGACTTTGAAGAATGAATTCCGGTTCAATTCTTTGAACGTTTCGGCATTCATCATGTTTTTCATATCTTTTGTTGTTGGTTTTCGGCTTCCGGCTTCGGCAAGTCCGGCAAACCAGCCTGCGGCCATGAACGGATTAAACGAGGTGAACCAAGCGAGCAGGAACGCGACAAGAGCGGAACGCGGTTTGCCGCCGGCGAGGATAACGCCAATCGCGCTTAAAATGCCGTTCACCAAGAACCACACGGCAAAGGCCAAAATGAGAACATCTGTTGTCATTTCAGGGTATGTGATGATGGAATAAATGATGTAGCCGAAGGCCAAAAAGACCAGCGCGAGAACGGAATAACTGATGAATTTCAAGAAGCCGAATCTTTTTTTGGGAATCACGTTCAATTCTCTCAAATCGGGGATTTTGGACGGATTTTGAAGGTAATTCATGACGCCTTGGCGGTGGCCGGCGCCGATGACAACGACAATTTTTTCACCCGGGCCCGCCAGTTGTATTGTTTTTAGGATATTGCCGGCAAGATAAGCGTCGCGCTCATCGATTAAAACGGATGCTGCTGTCGGCGCGAACTTACGAAACTCCTCAATCATGGCCGTCACGACGTCCTGGTCGGTGATGTTGTTCATATTAATTTCCTTCTCCGTCTCTTCGCCGAAGACCACGCTTTTGGAAATATTATAAACCATTTTTATTTTTTCAGCAAAGCTCAGCTTGGCAAGGAAACGTTTGAACGTGACTTGAATATCGCGGTCAATCAAAGCAATTTTTGAACCGACTTCTTTGGCGCTCTCAATCGCCGCAATCATTTCAGAACCCGGCGCGATGCCCATTTCTTCGCCCATCTTTCTTTGAACATAAGCCAAAAAACTGTAAAGCAGATAGTAAAACATTTGGCCGGGCTTCAATATTTCTTTAAAAGAAACTTGTTGGTCTTTGTTTGCGTCGGGATCCGTTATTCCTCTGAAACGGTTATCATCCAACTCAATGGCAACGACATCCGGCCTTTCTCTTTCAATCGATTCGCGTACCTCTTGAACGCTTTTTTGTGAAACATGAGCGGTTCCGATAATAATAACCTTTGTCGGATTCTCAAGATGCTGCGCTTCTTCTTGCGTTACGTAATTTACGTTTGTCGTTACAACAGCGTTCAAACCCGCTTCTTCTATTAAAACCGGTGTTTCAGGCGCAGGAACAATGACATCGGTAACCTCAATGAAAGAACCGGGAGGGGAAGAGAGAGAGGAAGAGGGAGAGGAAGAGGAAGGAGAGGAAGAAGAAGGAGATGAATCAGACGAATCAGAAAAATCAGAATAATATTGATCGGAATTTGTATTTTCTTCGTTTTTCATAATGATGCCTCTGAATTCAGTTGTAATTTACAGTTTTATTGTAATTTATTAATGTGAAAAAATGATACTGCCAAAAAGATGAATACAATGATAGATTTAAGAATATTCTTTCTTCTATTTAAACAAATAAGATTCATTCAGATTGATTTTTTGATTGCTCTTTCAGGTTAGTTTCAATAAAACAATTCATTTTTAATAGATATTTTAAAATGCACTATTGATTTCAACCCCATTGTTTCCAGTGGAGAGTATATAAAACCCCATCCCCCCATTATTTCTAATGGGAAACTTTTTTGGAAAATTTTGAAAAAATTGTAAAAAAGAAAAATAAAAAATAATTTTTATTTTTGATGTTAATACTATGTTGTTGTGTTATGACTTTTTTCATATTTAAATTTATTTAAGTGTGAAAAAATAATAAATTTCTTCTAAATAATATTAAAAATAAAAAAATGAAGGAAATATTACAAAAAATATTTAGTTTGCAGTCGTATGAAAACGATAAAAAAGATTGGTAAAAATCAGTAAATTTTTCTCTGAGAATGTTTTCTGAGAATGTTCCAATGGAAATAATAGGGTGTGTCTTTAGTTTGTTTTTGTTTGCTTTCAGTTTATTTTGATTTGTTTTTAGTTTATTTTTGATTTGTTTTTAGTTTATTTTTGATTTGTTTTTAGTTTATTTTTGATTTGTTTTTAGTTTGTTTTTTGGTTTGTTTTGAGTCTATTTTGTTTTGAGTCTATTTTGTTTTTTTACATCTTGTATTTTTCAAAAAAAAATGGTCTGTTATTTCTCGTTATTTTTTGGCCGAAATCTCCATTTTCAAATTTGTGCGCTGCTTCGCATCGCCCAAATCCGAAAATGGAGGTGGTTATACATTTTTGTTTGTTTTCATTTGTCCTTGCTTTGTTTTTGTTTGTTTTCATTTGTCCTTGCTCTGTTTTTGTTTGTTTCATTTGTCTTTGCTCTGTTTTTGTTTGTTTCATTTGTCTTTGATTTGTTTTCGTTTGTTTTTGGTCTGTTCGGTTTGTCTTCAAGCCAACCTTTAAATATTAATTTTCGTTTTTTCTGTCATGGATGAAAAGGGTTTATCTGAGGAAGAAATTCTTGCGGAGCTTAGCTTTTTTTCAGAGTCTGACACAAATTTCAGGAAAGTTTTGAGTTCAATGTGTACAGTCCCTCATCCGATTGCCGTTATGGCTTATCATCAATTTATTCATTCTAATATTGGCGACCCGGGCCTTTTTCAAGGAACGGCTGAAATGGAAAGAAAAGTCATTGAAGCAACCGCGGATTTTTTGAATCATTCCGATTCGGCGACCGCAGTTGGCCATTTGACATCCGGCGGCACCGAATCCAATATTGAAGCGGTTTTCCATATGAAAAATCGATTCATGGCTTTTCAAAATCAAGATGATCAAGATGATTCAAAATCTTCAAAATTTTCAGAATCAAACAAAATGAATCTCATTTTGCCGAAGACCGCTCACTTTTCGTTTAAAAAGGTTGCGAATCTGTTAGATGTTGAGCTCAGAAAAGCGGATATCGATTCGCAATCGAGAGTGATTCCAAAATCGGCGGCGTCTTTGATTGACGAGAATACGATTGGTTTGATTGGAATTGCCGGCAACACGGAGTTTGGCGCCTGTGATCCGATTGAAGAGCTGTCGGAAATTGCGCTGAAACATCAGTTACCGCTTCATATTGACGCTGCGTTCGGCGGGTTCGTTTATCCCTTTTTAGACTCATCTCGCGCTTGTTCCGGCGCCAAATTCGGTTTTGACCTTCAGGGCGTGACCTCTGTTTCCATTGACCCTCATAAGATGGGCCTTTCTGTTATTCCCGCGGGCATACTCGTTTTCAGAGACGAATCCTTTTTGGACCTTTCCTTAGACAAAATTAAAGTCAAAACGCCGTACCTGACCAGCAAATACCAATCCACTTTGACCGGAACGCGCCCCGGCGCAGCCGTTGCCGCCGCGTATGCCGTCATGAAACACCTCGGAAAAGACGGATACAGGAAAAACGTCGCTTATTGCATGGACCTGACCGATTATTTCCAAACAGAACTTGAGAAAATCGGGCTGAAACCTTATTCAGAACCACAAATCAACATCGTTACCGTTGACATCGCCGCCGGCCTCAACAAAGAAGCCGCCCGGGAAAAAACGGAAAAAATTCGATCACAGCTTTTTGAAAAATACGGCTGGAACGTTTCGGCGGCAAAAACAATCCCGGTATTACGATTCGTTTTAATGCCCCATGTCACGAAAGAGGACGCCTTTGGCGTGATTTCCGATTTGAAAAAATTGTTGGATGATGAAACCTCATCCTCTTCTTCTTAAGTTTTCTTCTTCAATCTTCTTCTTAAGCTCTCTTCTTCATCCTTTTATCAAAACTGCACAAGAAGCAGAAGGGTTCCCGCCGTTAATAACAGCAAACCAAACCAATATTTTTTTGTCATTCTTTCTTTCAGGAAAACAAAAGCGAAGGCAACCGTCACTAAAATACTCAATTTATCGATCGGGACAACAACACCCGCGAGTCCGTCTTTAAGGGCGCCGAAGAAGAAAAGCCATGATAAGCCGGTCGTCAATCCCGAAAGAATAATAAAAACCCAGCTTTTCCTGTCGATGTTCAGAATGTCTTTTTGTTTTCCTGAATAAAAAACCACAATCCAAGCCATTATCAAAACAACGACTGTTCGAACGGCCGTCCCCAGATTCGAATCGACATCTTCAATACCGATTTTAGCGAGAATCGCCGTCAGAGCCGCAAACAGCGCCGATAAAAAAGCAAAAATCAGCCATTTCTGATTTATCAAGTTTGATTTCCGTTCTGATTTCTGATCTGTCAAGTTTGATTTCTTACCGGTTTCTTCCGGGAAGGCCGATTCGCCGTTTTTAGAATTGTTTTTTGAATTGTTTTTTGAATCGTTTTTCTTCAAAATCATCAGATATGTTCCCGCGCCGATTATAATCATGCCGAGAAGCATGTTCATCGCGACCGGCTCTCTCAGAATCAAAAATGCCAGAATCATGGTTATGATTGTGCTTGATTTATCCACAGGAACGACTTTGGAAACATCTCCGATTTGCAATGCTTTAAAATAACAAATCCATGAAGCGCCCGTCGTTATTCCCGACAAAACCAAAAAAAGCAAGCTTTTGTGACTGATTTCCCAAACCTCGTCAAAAACGCCGGAATAAATAACAATAAACCAAGCAAAAATCAAAACCACGATCGTTCGAAGCGCGGTCGCTAAGTTTGAATCAGTTTTTTGAAGCCCGATTTTCGCTAAAACGGACGTCATGCCGGCAAAAAAAGCGGAAGCAAAAGCGAACAAAATCCACATTTCAAACATTCCCGGATTCAACGAAGACGCGCATCATCTCTGATAAAGCAAAAAAATAACGAGGGCGTTTATTTTCCTATTTTCCTACATTTTGCCCAAAAGGAAATAACACCCATGCTACAAACACTTTCGGGATATAAAAATCATAACCATCTTAATAAAGAACTGTATAGAACTGCAATAGAACTGCAATAGAACCGCAATAGAATTAAATTTCTTCATTCTCAAAAAAGGAAGACCGAGATTGCGGCAGCCAAAGGCTGCTCGCAATCTACGGTCTCAAGGGGAATCGGAAAAGAAAGGAAAGAAAAAGAAAGGAAAAAAAACCGGAAAAAAAATCAGTTTTCGATAATTTTTTCCGTCACTTTCATTCCGAAATGCCGACCCGCGTCATCCGTTTTGACAAGAACCTGATCGCCTGCTTTCAGCTGCGTGACGGCGATACTTTTCCCGTCCGGTTTGACCAGTTTGACGGTTTCGGCGTTTTGGAGAATCACTTTATACAATTTCCCTTCCGCTTCCGCTTCAATCAGCATCATCGGCCGGGATTCGATTTTGACGCGGCCGACAATTCCGGGGCGCGTCTTTCCGCTCGCCCCGATGATTGTTACGTCATCGCCTGCTTTCAATTCTGAGAGGTAGCGCGTGATATCGCCGACTTTCAAATATGAATAAACGGCGCCGGCATTCACTCTGAACGGCCGGGATGCCACATACGGGCTTTCCTCCATTTCCGAGTGAACCAAAAATAAGCCGGCGGATTGCGAACCGATAAGCATTCCTTCGCCCGACTCCATCAGATTGCAGGTGTCAATACAGACACGGTCGCCCATACCGAGCTGTCTCACCGTTGAAACCGTTGCCGAAATCAGCGATTCGGCGGCATGGGCGCTTGTTTTCACTGTTTTTGATATCTCTTTGATTTCGCTGAGGTCATCCGTTTCAATCAATACGCCGTCAACGCCTTTCTCCAAAATGTTAAGCGCCGTCTCCGTTTCTTCATTGGTGTGGACTGACATGATGATTTCAACATCATACCTTTCAAGCGCGGCAATCAAATTTTCAAGCGGAATAATGCGCCAGTCATTCGCGGTAATAATCAAATAATCAACAGACTTACCGACAGTCGCCGCATACAGTTCCGTCTTCTTATTGACAATATTCACATAAGCGGCAACGGTTTTTCCGTTCTTTTTCATTTCTTTGATCTTTTTTAATTCGTCCCTTTCCTTCTCTTCATCGTCTTTTTCAGAGAGTTCGGGTATTTTCCACGCGAAAACATCCGCGTCAGGATTGTCTTTACCGCCGGCGAAACACGCGGTTTTTATTTTTCCGAGCTGTTTAATTTGGGGAATGTCGGCGGCGTCCGCCAGCACGACATCAGCGCCGGCTTCCATTGCCGACGTAATCCGGTTTCTTTTGCGTTCCCATTCTCCCATGGTTGCGTTAATCCATACGTTTTTCATTCGTACCACCTCAAACTGATTGAAATATTGATTGAATTATTGATTGAAATTATTGATTGAATTATTGATTGAAATTATTGATTGAAATATTGATTGAAATTATTGATTGAAATATTGATTAAATTTTCCTTATTATTTTCGCGCTTTCTTCTGACTGTTCTTCAATTCAGGCTCTTTGTTGCTGCTTGAGAACTTGTGCGAATTCTTTGATTCGCCTGAAGCCGAAGACGACGACGATGAACCGGAAGACGACGACGATGAACCGGAAGACTTTGAGCCCGCGGATGATTTGGAAGACGACTTGGCTGACGAGAATCCTGAGCCGGCCGCTTTTCCTTTCGGCTGCTTTTTACCGCCGTTCTTTTGTTCCCCTTCTTTGTTTTCAAGATAGAACAACAAGGCGGCAACCGCCGCGACAATCAGAATCAACAGTCCGCCGCCGGTCAGCGCCCATTTCCACGGGATTTCCGTTTCGGGTTTTTCTGTTACCGTAATTGTGAATGTCTGATTGGCAACTTCAAGCGTTTCCTCGCCGGGTTCCGTTGGTTTGTAAATGAATGTAAAGTTTCTTGAATCGCCGGCGTCCAGCGTCAACCGTTTGGTTTCGGTCACGTCGCCGACTCTGATGATGACATCTTGCGTCGCTTTCTCTTTGCCGACGTTGACGATTTCAATCGGGATTCTGATGTTCTTCTTTTCAACATTTTCCTCGGGAATGGAAATGGAGGCGACCGTGAAGTAAGGGCCGTATTCCAGTATTCTCAATTCTTTGGATGCGGATTTGTATCCTGATTTTACCGCCGTCAGGGCGTAAGTGCCGGCCGTCGTGTCAGCGGTGACGTTGATCATACCGTTGTCATTTGTGGTTCCGATGTGAACGCCGTCTTTGTAAACGGAAACTCCTGAAATGTTTTTGCCGTCTTTGTCTTGCGTGTAAAGGTTATAAAAGTCTTCGGCAAAAATATAATCGGGGATTATTATCAATAATTCTTCGCCTTCTCCCGTGATTATCTTTGTGACCGCCGCCGACTGATAACCGCTCTTGTCGGCTCTGAATTCATATGTGCCGGCAGAACCGGCGGTGTAACGAACAATGCCGCTTGCGTCGGTGTCGCCGACAGATACGTTGTTCACTCTCACGGCGGCGTTTGCCGCGTCTTTCCAAGCGGTGCCGTCTTGATAATAAACACGAATCGTGATTTCCTGATACGGCGCAATCGTTTCAGGCACATCGATTCTCAGTCTGTCCAATGTGACATTTCCCGAAGTTGCCGCGCTGTACGGGAAGAAACGAAGCGCGGTTGAATCCGCAATATGCAAAGACAAGTTTTGCATGAGCCGGACATCACTTCCTCTTGTCAGCTGAACGGTATTTCGGTTGACAAAAATTAAAGAGCCTTTGCTTGTGTATTCCACTCTCATGTTGTCAACAACTTTCCCGAGGCTGACATCGGTTGAACTCGCTGAAATTTGGAAGATTCCGCCGATTCCCACCGTTGTGCTGTTTGAGCCGACGAAAATGCTTGACACGTGAACCGCAATCAACGGAACGGTTGTGCCGCCGACGCCGGTTTCATAAACAAAGTTTTCTCCTTCGGCAACGGCCGATTCTTTCACGGTGGTTCCGTTTCTTTTCAGAACCAAATTCACTCTGTTGCTCGTTGTCGAATTTTCGATATGAAGCGTGTATCCTTCTTGAAGAGTAATCGTTGAATTGACGTTATGGCTGCTGCTGTTGTTGTTGATTAAAACTTTGGAGATTCGCCCGTCATCCAGCAGACTGATGTTTGAATCCGTAAAACGTGTCGTATTGTTCCGGTCCGATGAATTGTATCGGGCGTAGCCCGCAAAATACTCATCACCGCCGAGGTTGAGCGCCATAAAGCTGCCCCAGCCGGAAAAGTTGAACGAAACATTGTAAACGCTTGTCTGATAGAGGATTTCCCCGGGGGAAATGTTTCCGGGCGAGCCGCTGACATTGATTGTTAAGCTTTCGGTCTCGGTTTTGTTTTCCAAATCGTAACTGAGTCCGGGGAAGTTCATGCCGTTCCAGTTTTTGATTGTATGGTTGTTCGCGTCATAAACGGCGCCGCGGTTGGGATATTTCTTTTCATGGTCGGTTTTGGGGTCTGACACCAATTCATATTTCAGCCGAGTGGTGTCTTTGACGTCAATTCGGATGTGCCCCATCAGTGTCACGAAAGAATTCCGATTCAAATTGATCCGATCCGGATTTTTCATCAAAATTGTGGTGTTGTTGACATCCGTAATCTGCATGGCGCCGATTTTTCGATCTTTATTGACATCGACCGAACTCTCGGAAATTTGGAAAATGCCGTCTATCACCGCTTGCCCGCCGTCAACGTTTTTGGCGTGGATTACAACAATCGGGACGGTCCCGACGCCGGACAGCGACCTTTCATAAATGAAAGTGCTATTGCTTGAAACGATTTCACTTTTGACTTCATTTCCGTTTCTTTCGAGAACGATTCTGAATTCTTTGCGGCTGTCGTTGATGTCGCTGATTCTTATTCTGTATCCGTTCTCTAAATTGAATACGGCGCCGGCATTGAATTTTCTTTCATCGGCGCTGTCTGTTAACACTTTGAATATTTTTTCATCGGAAAGCGTACTGACGTTTCTGTCTGTAAACTGCGCCGTTGAGTTATTTCCCGACGCCGAGCGCGTGTAGCCCGCAAAATACGGCTCCCCTTGCCAGCCGATAACATTATAGCTGCCCCATTCCGCATACGAAAAGCGCATGGCTTTGACTTCTGTGAAATACTCGGCGTTCCCGGCGGCAATTTGCCGGTCGCTCGCGTTTGTCCTTATCGTGATGTTTTCGGTATAAACGCCCCTGTCGATGTCGTACCAAAGCCCGGCGTACATGGCAGGCGTCCACGTGTAAGTCGCGGGCATGCTTTGGTCAGAATCCCATACACTGCTGCCTTTAATGGCGGACGCGGCAGCGGGAAGGGCGAAACAGGCGGTCAGGATTAAGCAAACTAAAAAAAACAGGGTGAGAATTTTCAGTTCTTTTATCATATGCGGCACTCGGTGAATTGTTGAACGGATAGGTTGTGTGAAATGTATTTTAAATTCGAATATTAGAAACAACGTTTTTCGACTTCGTTTTTCGATTTCGTCTTTCGACTTCGTTTTTCAACTTCGTTTTCCGGTTTCGTTTTTCGATAATAATTAAATAAATCGTTATTCTGTTTTTGATATGTTTTATGTCACTTACTTTTTAAATGCCCTTATGCTTTATTTATATTATTGTTTCTTTCCGTTTTGGAAAAATTAAAAAACGATTTAATATTCGCGGATTTTTCGGCAGTTATGTTTCAAAAAATCTTTCCCCCCCTCAAAAATTTCATCCAAAACGAATCGGCCGTTTCCGTTATATTCGGCGCCCTCTTGCTTTTAAGTATTTTCGCCGTCCTTTTTTCCGTTTTTTTGGTGACGGCGATGCCGGCTTGGATCATGCATCAGGAAACAAAAGAAAGCGATTTGCTGCATATGGATGTATTAAAATTTTCAGATAACGTCAACGCCAATGCCAACGCCAATGCCAACGCCAATGCCAACGCCAATGCCAACACTTTATCCGGCCCCGGCATTTTCGGCCCCGGCGTTTTCGGTTCACCCTTTCCTCAAACTCAAATTCTTTTTTCCCGCCATTCGACCGTCATGGCGGATGAAACCGGCGGTTCTTTTCTGTTTCGGGCCGAAGTAAATCTGCCGCCGGAGGTTGAATCCCTTTTGAAAACGGAATTTAATTTGAACCTGAATCCTGATCAGGGCGCCGGTTCAAACCCCGATTCAAATTCCGGTTATTTTAAATTAAGCAGCGGCTCGGTTCTTTTTATTAACAGCTACACGCAGATTCCCGACCAATTTTATTTTTTCGGGCCCGCCGGTTTAATTCTTTGTCAGGAAGACGGCGCGTCTTTCATTCTGCCGCCGCCGGTTTATTTATCGCGCGGCGATGGCGGTCAAATATTGCTTCGTTTGTCGGGATACATTATCGAATGCCCCTCCGCCGCCGTCACGGGCGCGAATACCGTCATTTGTTTTCGCAATGTCCGAACCGTTTACGCGCATGATTTCGTTTCGGAAGTTGAACTTTGGTATGCGCCGCCGTCGTTTTTGGCCGCGCCCTCAGCTGCGCTTTCGGTCACCGGTCCGGATTTGATCTTCTATGAAAACAGAGATGTTGCCGTTGAACGTTATTTTTCAGACTTGACCGATTCGATTCGGGAAAATTTCCCGGAAATCAAAACCATTTACAAAGACGGGGCGGCACACTTGACGCTGACATCAGAAATGCCGATAGAAATAGATATTCAAGTCACGATACTGAAAATCGAATTGGAATAAAAACAACAGTGGGACAATTGATTTTAACAAAATAGCGGGCTTGAGTATAAAAAACACGAAAAAAACATAAAACAACACAAAAAACAAACAAAAACCTCATAAACCACCTCCATTTTCGGAGTTGGGCGATGCGAAGCAGCGCACAAATTCGAAAATGGAGATTGCTGCAAAAAATAAATGAGAAATAACAAACAGTATTTTTCTCGAAAAAAGCAAGATGAAAAGAGGCAAACAAGGTGAAAACAAACAGCAAACAAAAAACAAACAAAAAATATGAAAAAAACATGAAAAAAAACATGAAAAATATAAAAAAGCGGGCCCGGGAGGATTCGAACCCCCGGCATTCGGGTTAGAAGCCCGACGCTATATCCTGGCTAAGCCACGAGCCCATCGCCTGTTCGGATAGGATTGCAATGAAAGCTTTTTTCTCATAAATACCTTTTGTTCAAAAAAAATACGGTCTCCGCATTTGGCTCCCGTCTATTTTTGCTTAGGGGCCGCATATATTTTGCAGGCGAAAGCCATTGGTGTTTTGAAGGAGAAGACCGCCGGCGTTTTGCACAAGGAGTCGCTCGCGTTTTGATTTTGTTTTGATTTTATTTTGATTTGTTTTGATTTTGTTTTGATCTTGTTGCCGTTTGTTATTTTTCGTTTATTTTTGTCGAAATCTCCATTTTCGGATTTGTGCGCTGCTTCGCATCGCCCAACTCCGAAAAAGGAGGTCGGTTTATAGGGTTTTTGTTTTGATTTTGTTTTGTTTATGGGGTTTACTTGTTTTGATTTTGTTTTGTTTATGGGTTTACTTGTTTTGATTTTGTTTTGTTTATGGGGTTTTTGTTTTGATTTTGTTTTAAACATGTCAACTGCTTATGTTATTCACGATTCATATTTCAGCCGTTCGCGTCATCAGCGGTGCGCCGTCAGTTATTTGTGTTTTGTATATCACAATTTTCATTCTCTTATTGTTTTCATATTTATCAAATTTCAAGAATCATTTTTTACGATGCCGAGTTTTCGGAAAAAGGTTTAAATGGATTGGAAAATGATAATTAACATTTATGATGAATCCGCATTATTATTCGCGGACTCATAAATCAGCGTCCCGTGACGCATTATGACTATATATCACACATTATATCGGGTGATTTAGAAATGAGCGAGAATTTAATGTATGTAAACGGCAAGTTTGTTCCCTCAAACCAACCTGTCATATCCGTTTTCGACCATGGTTTTCTTTATGGCGACGGGGTTTTTGAAGGAATTCGCGCTTACAACGGCCGTGTTTTCAAGTTGAAAGAACACGTTGACCGCTTGTTTGATTCCGCAAAAGCCATTGATTTGGATATCGGCATGACCAGGGAGCAAATAACAGAAGCTATCCTTGAAACACTTCGCAAGAACAACTTAAGAGACGCCTACATTCGCCCGATTGTTTCCCGCGGTGACGGCGACTTAGGACTCGACCCTCGCAAATGCGCGAAGGCGAACATCTTCATCGTTACAACGGTGATTTCTCTGTATGACACGATGGAACTCAAAGGCATTACAGTCGGCATCCGCCGCAATGCGCCTGACGCTCTGTCGCCGAATATCAAATCATTGAATTATTTGAACAATATTTTGGCCAAAATTGAAACCACCGCGAAAGGCGGCCAGGAAGCCATCTTCCTTGACAACAACGGCTATGTCGCGGAAGGTTCCGGCGATAATATTTTCATCATCAAAAACGGCGTTGTCTACACGCCGCCGACCATCAACAACCTGAAAGGAATTACGAGAGCAACAGCGATTGAGTTGCTTGAAAAGAACAAAATTCCGGTACGCGTTGAGAACATCAGTCTCTTTGACGTCTACACGGCCGACGAAATTTTCGTCACAGGAACAGCAGCCGAAGCTGTTGCCGTCGTATGGGTTGACGGCAGAAACATCGGCACCGGCAAGACAGGTCCCGTGACCAAGTTAATGCTTAAAGAATTCAAGCGTGTCACAAGCACAACGGGAACGGAAATCTATCCGGCAAAAAAAGCGTCATCCAAAAAAGCGCCGGCAAAAGCGCCGGCAAAAGTGCCGTCCAAAAAAGCGCCATCAAAAGCGTCAAAAGCCGCTGCCAAGCCGACTACCGTAAAAACTGTTGCTGCCAAACCTGCTGCTAAAAAAGCTGCTGCCAAACCTGCTGCTGCAAAGCCTGCCGCCAAACCTGCTGCTAAACCGGTTGTTGCTAAGACTGCCGCCAAACCTGCCGCTAAACCGGCTGTTGCTAAGACTGCCGCCAAACCTGCTGCTAAACCGGCTGCTGCTAAGACTGCCGTCAAACCTGCCGCTAAACCGGCTGTTGCTAAGACTGCCGCCAAACCTGCTGCTAAACCGGCTGCTGCTAAGACTGCCGTCAAACCTGCTGCTAAACCGGCTGCTGCTAAGACTGTCGCCAAACCTGCTGCTAAACCGGCTGCTGCTAAGACTGCCGCCAAACCTGCCGCTAAACCAGCTGTTAAAAAGGTTGCTGCAAAGCCCGCCGCCAAACCGGCTGCTAAAAAGGTTGCTGCTAAACCCGCCGCCAAACCGGCTGCTAAAAAGGTTGCTGCTAAACCCGCCGCCAAACCGGCTGCTAAAAAGGTTGCCGCTAAGCCCGCCGCCAAACCTGCCGCTAAACCGGCTGCTAAAAAGGTTGCTGCTAAGCCCGCCGCCAAACCTGCCGCCAAACCTGCCGCCAAACCTGCCGCCAAACCTGCCGCCAAACCGGCTGCTAAAAAGGTTGCTGCAAAGCCCGCCGCCAAACCTGCTGCTAAACCGGCTGCTGCAAAGCCCGCCGCCAAACCTGCCGCTAAACCTGCCGCTAAACCGGCTGCTAAAAAGGTTGCTGCTAAGCCCGCCGCTAAACCTGCCGCCAAACCGGCTGTCAAAAAATAATCATTTAAATTGAAAGCGCAAGATTATTGCGCTTTCTCTTCTTTTCATTCTCTTCTTTTTGCTCTTTCGTTTTATTCATTTTTCAGTTTCATTAATTATTTATACTGAAAAACAGGTTATTCTCCACCCAAGCCTGAACTCGCTTGATTTTATTTTGAAGATATTTATTTATTCATTTTTTTTGAGACAACATGGCAACATTACAGGATCAGATTCGGGAAGTCGAAGAGGAAATTAAGAAAACGGCCTACAACAAAGCGACTTCTTTCCATATTGGCCGACTGAAAGCGAAGCTTGCCAAGCTGCACGACGAAGTCGAGAGAAAGAGTTCTTCAGGCGGCCCGGGGGAAGGTTACAGTGTCAAAAAATCAGGCGACGCCACTGTTACGCTTGTCGGGTTTCCGTCTGTGGGTAAGTCCACGCTTTTGAACAAACTGACCGACGCGAATTCAGAAGTCGGCGCCTACGAGTTCACAACTTTAACGGTTGTTCCCGGCGTCATGGAATACAAAGGCGCCATCATTCAGATTTTAGACGTCCCCGGCCTTGTCAAAGGCGCCGCTTCCGGCCGCGGCCGCGGTAAAGAAGTTATCGCCGTTGTCCGCAGTTCCGATTTGGTTATTTTCCTTTTGGACGTTTTCCAGTCGGCTCACTATCATGTTTTGATGGACGAATTGTATGAAGCCGGCATTCGGGTTGACCAAAAACGGCCCGACGTTGTCATTAAAAAAGTTGACCGCGGCGGGATTCGTGTCAATTCAACGGTTGAACTGGATTTGGACGAAGAGACCATCAAATCCATTATGGACGAATATAAGATTCACAACGCGATGGTTCTTTTCAGAGACAACGTCACCGTTGACCAATTCATCGACGTCATCGCCGGCAACCGCAGTTATGTTTCTTCCATGGTTGTCGTCAACAAAGTTGACTTAGCCAATCCACAAATTTTGGAAGAGAATGCAAAGCGGCATCCTGACGCTGTTTTCATTTCCGCCCACAACAGCCAGAATCTGGACATGCTTCGCGACGTTCTTTATGACCGTCTCGGTTTTATCCGCGTTTACATGAAACCCCAGGGCGAAGCCGCCGATTTGGAAGAGCCGATGATTGTGTTGCGTAACACTGATGTCGGGCAGATATGCGACCGCTTGCATAAAGATTTCCGAAAAAAATTCCGCTTCGCTTACATTTGGGGCGACTCCGCAAAGCACCCGGGTCAACGTGTCGGCTTAGACCATAAATTAAAAGACGGCGACATCGTTTCAATCATTATTCAAAAATGAATGATGTTTTCGTCATAAGCTTTTTAATTTATTCTGTCCTTGAACTTTTATTCATATCTGTCCTTGAACTTTTATCAGTATTATCAATATCATCAGTATCATTGGTATCATCAGTATTATCAGCATCATCAGTATCATCAGGAATTTTATTATGTCAATTTCAAAACCGAGAGGAACACGCGATTTTTTACCGGAAGAGATGGAACGCCGGCGAAACGTTGAATTCAAACTCCGCGAAATTATTCAAAAATGGGGCTACGGGGAAATCGTGACGCCGGTTTTTGAAGAACTTGAACTTTTCACGCTCAAATCAGGAGAGGGCGTCATCGGCGAGCTTTACAATTTTACCGACAAAGGCGGCCGCGAAATGACGCTGCGCCCCGAACTCACGGCGCCCGCGATGCGCGCTTACGTCAACGAGATGCAGTCTTTTTCAAAGCCTGTCAAACTTTTCTATTTTGAAAACTGTTTCCGCTACGAACGTCCTCAAAAAGGCCGTTACAGAGAATTCTGGCAGTTCGGCGCCGAACTCATCGGCAGCAGCAAACCGGAAGCGGACGCGGAAGTCATTGCTTTGGCAATGGCGCTCATTGACGCCGCCGGAATCGTCGGCGACCTCAACATCGGCAATTTATCCGTTCTTCGTCACCTGCTGGCTCAAATCACGAACGATGCCGCCGTTTCGGGGCAGATTATGCGCTACATCGACAAGAAAGAATACGAAAATTTAGACGCGTATCTCGGCGAACAAAACGTTTCGCCCGATATGATTGACAAGATTCACAAAATCATTTCTCTCTCCGGCAAAGACGGGTTTGCCGCGGCAGCGCACGCGCGTGAAGTTGTCGGCGACTTACCTGAACTGGCCGCCTTTGAAAAAACGCTTGAACTTTTGGCGGCATACGGCGTGACCGGCTACACTGTTAATTTCGGCGTGGCGCGCGGCTTAGATTATTACACAGGCATCGTCTTTGAAATTTACGCCGAAGGCCTCGGCGCCCAAAAACAAATATGCGGCGGCGGCTCTTACAAACTCATCTCACTTTTCGGCGGCGGCGATGTCGTCTCGACCGGATTCGGAATCGGTTTTGACAGAATCATGGAAATCTGCAGCCTCCCCGCCGCGGCTTCCAAAACCGTCGTTTTGGTCTCCAAGCCCGAAACGCTTGCCAAAGGCATCGAAATCGCCGGAAAACTCCGCCCCCACGTGACGGTTTTGACCGATATCATGGGTCGCAATTTTAAAGCGCAAATGGAATACGCCAACACAGTGAACGCCGATTACGTTTTGATCGTCGGCGAAAAGGAACTGGAATCGGGCTTATTGTCTTTAAAAGACATGAAAAGCGGCGAGCAGGTTTCATTGAGTTTGGAAGATTTGGTTTTAAAAATGTCATTGTCAGGGTTTGATTTGAAAAATTAATGAGAGCGTAAGCCCCCTTTGCTCAAAATAAATTTAACAATCAAAACTCCTGCTAAAATCATTATTGAAACAGGCGTTCCATAAAACAAAAAAAGTCGAATACTGTTCGGATATTCAAAATTTGTTGTTCCGAGCAGTATTGCAAATAAAAAAATGATACTGAAAAAAATAATCAAATAAACGCATATCTTCGCTGTATATTCAAATATTTGAATTATCTTAAATTTGTTTTCAGCGGCCATTTTTATCACAGTTCATTCATTTTTAGTTAACAGTTGATATAAATTTTTGTGTATTTAATATATTCGTGATAAGTGATGATTGTGCTGCCGTTGCTGTCATTCATCTAAATAATGTTCATCGCTGTCATTACTGTCTTCACTGTCATCATCTGCATTTTTCAATTTGCTGACGTGTGAAAAAAGGCTTTCCACGTCTTTGATTTCTCTTTTTGTATAGAACAGCAGCGTTTCCCGATATTTTGTATGGCACGGTACGCCCAAGTTTTGAAACTGTTCTGCCAGCCGGGAAGCCAAGATGCCTCCCTTTCGATCCCAATCCGTCATAATAACGGCTTCTTTTCCCGTTTTTGCAATCTGTTCACAAAATTCGGCCGTCGGCTGATTGGCGCATTTGACAATTTCAATTTCTTCTTTGATTCCGAGATTCCGAAGTGACAAAACGTCGCGCCGCCCCTCGACGATAATGACAAAAGGAGATTTCGGGCTGTTTTCGCAGTCGCCTTTCAGCGCCGATAAAACGTCTTCAGCCGCCTTTAAGGCTTCCGCGTTTCTGTCAAAAACCTTTTTGTTTTTATCCCGATTCATTTCTTTTCCTTCGTATTGTGTTAAAACTCCTCTTTTCGCAGCATCCACGTGACGCCTACGACACTGTTTTCCAAGTCCTCACATTCATTGAGCTGGCTTTGAACATAGCTTTCAAAGAGCAATCGCTTTTCAGGATACAGGGCAATCAATTCGCCCGCCCTCAGAGCGATGGCTTTGTTTTCGGCATCAAAATCATATTTACCATCGGCATTACCATCGGCATTACCATCGGCATTACCGCCGGCATTACCGCCGGCATCACCATCGGCATTACCACCGGCATCACCATCGGCATTATCATTGGTATCATCATTGGCAGGCATTTCATCAACAAGCCTCAAACCGATGTCCTCAAACAAACACGCCCACCGGTCGCGCGTCAGATAATCATCATACTTAAATTTCACCGCGTCAATACCGGAACCGCTGCGCAGATACGCTTCAACAATGATAATATACCCGCCCCGCTTAACGGTTTTCAACAGCTTAAGAATGGTTTCCCGCGGCCCGCCCAAAATATTTCCCGCCGCGCCGAAGATAACGCAGTCATAATCCCTCGCCGTGTTCGTAATGTCGTTCGCGTCGCCGGCTGCGAAACGGCACAGGGCGCTGACATTATGTTCGTTTGCCTTTCGCTCGGCATACGCGATAAACTCCGGCATCAAATCAAAGCCGTCCACTCTGACATCGAATTCTTCGGCAACGCGGATTGATACCGCGCCTTTGCCGCAAGCCAAATCCAACATCTTCGTGTCTTTTGATACAGGCATATGCTTCTCAATCAGCTTTACTATATCCCGTGGGTTGCTTCCGAGTTCCCATAAATCTTGAAGCAAGTACGGTAAAAACGGCAGCAGCTCAGTTGTTTCTGCTGTCAGCGACCGCGCCAGCTTGTCTTCGGTTTCGCCGGTCATTTTTTTCTCGTCTGCCATTCCTTTCTCATCTGCCATTCCTTTCTCGCCTGTTATTCTTTTCTCGTCTGCCGTTATCCGCTCACCGTATCATACGGCCAGCTGAGGATGCCGCCGAAATCGTAGACATTCGTGTACCCCATGCCGACGAGTTCACGGGTAGCGGCGGCGCTTCTGCCCCCGCTTCGGCAGTACACCAGAATCAGCGCGGACTTGTCCGGCAACTCATCCGCCGCCCTTACGCGAATTTCAGCAGCGGGGATTAGGAGCGCGCCGTCAATTCGCATTTGTGCGTATTCACTCTCGGTGCGAACATCCAACAGGATATACGGCTCGCCGCTGTCCATCATTTCCTTTGCTTTTACCGCAGTGATTTTCTGATACGAGGCGCCGCCCGAATCCGGCGTTGATGATGTATCCGGCCGATCACTGATGAAAGCGAACAACACGATTGCGCATATACATAAAAAAACAGCGCCGGCAAGCGCGTAAACAATCCGGCCTTTCATCTGATATCGTGACAGTTTCTGCATAATTTCTCATTTCCAATGGCAGTTTAACGGCAGCAGTTTTACAGCAGCAGTTTATGGCAGCAGTTTACGGCAACAATTTTACAGCAGCAGTTTGCGGCAGCAATTTTTCAGCAGCAGTTTAACAACATCTGCTTTACAACAACAGCAGCGCTTCTTTTCCGGTCATGCCGACTTTGACGCCCTTTTCTTCCGCCTTTTTTGTCACGGCGACGACTTCGGCTTTCATCATATCGTCAAAGGTTTTGACGCCTTTGACTTTGGCGGCGCAGGCAGATAAGGCGTCAGCTGCCCCGATGTCCAAAAAACCGCACGCTATAAATGATTTATCGGCGGACCGGATCAATAAAAACGGGGCGGGGTTTAACGATATTGAATACGCGTCGAACTTTTTCCCTTCTATCTCCAACACTTCGCTTTCAAATCCTTCGCTTTCTAATCCTTCGCTTATCATTCATTCCGCTCCCTTTTGCGTTTGATTTGTTGAGTTGAATTTGTTGAGTTGAATTTGCTGAGAATGTCAGGTCCTCAGTCTCGGGTGGTCACTTCACAGCCGTCTTCGGTGACAATGACAGTATGCTCTGCCTGAGACACCATACCGCCGGAAACTTCAACCAAAACAGGGTAACTCATGATGATTTTTTCTCTCTCCAATTGGATGAGCGCCAAATCCAGCTTATCGCCTTCCAGCCATCTTCTGGCGAACGGTAAGCCTCTGTATTCTTCGATTTGTTCTAAAACATGTCTGACAAACGTCATTCGTGTCGGTTTCAATTTGAGTTGTGAAAAAATCTCTTTGACGGGACCGTTTTCCACATAACCGACACCGTCTGTCGCAAACGGCTCGATTGCAATCGTGTCGCCGACACACAGTTCAGCGCCTGCGCCCCCGCACGCGCCTCCGCATTTGTTCGCGCCCGTGCCCCCGCCTTTGACATTCGGAACGGACGGTTCAGCGTGCGCCATGTACTGCGCAAGGCCGTGCCCCATCAGGTTTTTGACAGGCGAAAAGCCGAGTCCCGTGATGGTATCTTCAATGGCGGCGCCGATTTGAAGCGTCGTCACGCCGGCTTTGACGGTGTCAATCGCCGCCTTTAACCCTTCTTCCGAAGCTTTGACGAGAGCGGCATGCTTTCCCGACAAATCAATCGTCATGGCGCCGTCGGCGATATACCCGTCAACGTGAACGCCGATATCAATTTTCACGACGTCTTCGCCAAAAACGCGCGTATCGTTTAAGAGAGGCGTGTCGTGCGCCGCCGCTTCGTTGAATGAAATGTTGACCGGAAATGCCGGTTTGCCGCCGAGTTCAACGATGCGTTCATCGACATAGCGCGCGTACTCATACACATTCATCCCGATTTTGACTTTCTCGCGGGCATCTTTCATAATCTGTTGGTGGATTTTTCCGGCCGCTCTGTATTTGTCCAGCACGTCATCCGTGTTTATTTGGTTTATTTCACATTTTGCCATAATCGCAACTCCCAAAAAATCAGAAATAAAATTTCTGAAATCGGAAATAATTAAATTTGAAAGGATAAGCTGTAAAAGGCGTTTATTTTTAAAACCATATCGTTGTAAATTCAAAAATCCGCCAACTCAAAATCCGCCAGACTCAAAATCCGTCAGATTCAAAATCCGTCAGACTCAAAATCCGTCAGACTCAAAATCCGTCAGACTCAAAATCCGTCAAATTCGTTTGCCGGCTTTAAAACCCGTCAAATCTCAAAAATCTTCGGCATCGTATTCAAATTCCTGCACCCGTCTTTTGTGATGACGACCGTGTCTTCTATCCTGATGCCCCCGATTCCCGGGTAGTAAAGCCCCGGCTCTATCGTGATCACGTTTCCGGGTTCCAAAAGATGCGGATTGTCGGAAACGGCCGGCATCTCATGGATGTCAAGACCAACGCCGTGTCCCGTCGTGTGAATGAAACCGACTTTGGAGCCGCTTCTGTATGTATCAAAACCCGCCGCTTCCAAATAATCACAAACGGCATTATGCACGTCAGCGCAACTGACACCCGGCCGCGCCGCGTTCACGCCCGCCGCCTGCGCGCCTTTGACCGCGTCATACATGCGGGTAAGTTCCGCCGAAGCTTCGCCGCGGATGACGGTTCGTGTCATGTCGCCGAAATAACGCGTCTGTTTGCCTCGGGGAAAAATATCAATGACAATAGGATGACCGGCGTAAAGGGCGCCGCGCGTTTTGCCGTGAGGGTCGGCGCTGTCAGGGCCGCAGGAAACGATGGTTTCATCGTCGGCGCAGCCGCACTCCAATAAAACGCGTGAAATTTCGGCGAGGACCTTTTCGCCGGTGAGGATTTCTCCTTCATAAATGAGTTTGTTGCCGCCGCTGTCGCCGCTGCCACCGCTACCGCCACCACCGCTGCCGCCACCACCGCTGCCGCCACCACCGCTGCCGCCATCGCCGCAACTGCAATCCGGTTGCGAATTATGAATCATTTGAATTGCCGCGCCCATCGCTTTTTCAGCGGCGTTTTGGGAGGCCGCGATTTTTTCGATTTCGTCTTCGGTTTTAACGGCTCTGGATTTAATAAACGGCGACTTGATTAAAACAACCTTCACCCCTTCATTTTGAAGCATTCTGTCGTAATACGCCGGAAAATCATAGGAAACGGCAACCGTTTTAACATTTTTTTCCGCCAGCATCTCTTTTAAAACGACAGCGTATGCCAAATTTGAATCCTTCTTTTCTTTGGCAAGTTCGCGGTATTTGTAATCCGCCGTCGTCCTGATTTTGCCGCCCGAAACTCTTGACTCAATATCGGCGCGCCCCTTTTCCATATCCGGAATCAGCAGCGTTTCATCGCCGTTTGAAGCGAGCATATAAGAAAAGGCATCCGACGCTAAAAAACGGGTGGCGTAATAGATGTCGCTGTCGTGAAGGGCGCCGTGCATTAAATAAGCGTCGGCGCCGGCGGCTTTTAAGATCTCCGAAATGTCGGCAGGGGACGTTTTTTTGTTTGTTTCGTTTGTTCCGGTTTTGCCGTTTTCACCGGCGTTTTCAAGAGGGTGCATATTTGACAAACGGCGGCGGTTTGATATATATTTATTCCGGGGGTTAAAAATAGAGAAGGAGGGGGCGGTTTTGTGGGATGCCTGATTTTAATGGTTTTAATGGTTTAAACAATGAAATCGTTTTTAAAGGGGCCGCGGGCGGAACACTGAACGATTTCATTGTTTTATTTGTGACAAAGGTCTTTCTCAATATAATTTACCGTAATTTTGAGCTTCTACTTCTTCAAATTCGGCTTTTCTTCTCTTCACGATCAGTCCTATCCACATTATAAAAGACGGCACATATGTTAAAATCATACTATGGATCAAACGGTCCATCGGTTCGTATACCGCTTCGGAATTTTCAAACACGACCCAGAAAAATGACCAGAGTGAAAAAACCGGCATCCCGCCCATAAAAAGGACTGCTACGACAAGAAGAACAAAAACCCCAAACAATGAAAACCCATCCATCAACACATTTGTTGTGTTGTGTAAGTACTTTTTTCCGGTCCAAAAATACAGGTATAACGATATTGCTCCACAGGCCAACGCAATTACCGATGACACAATCATCGGCGCATTAACAAGCGACAAAATGCCGCGGATTAAACAAATGGTGACCAGACACAGGCATATATGCACAGCGAGGGCGATAAAACTATTCTTAATGATTGCCGACACGAAAGACGTATTATTTTCCATTGGTATTTCTCCTATTTTTTCTATTATTTATCATGACTCTGTAGACATTTCATTTTTATAATTTTTGTCCCCAACTATGATGACAGGAATAAAATCTCTTTTCTTTTGACCCACTTGATTAATCAGAATCTCCATTGTTTTATGAGATACAATCAAATATTTCTGAGAATGATAAGGCCATCCGTTATTCGATCCGAAATATTCAGTCGTTTTATTGAAATCAGAAACACGGATTCGGACAGATGCGCCATAATGGATTATTTTATCACTGATAAAAAATCCGGCGCCTAACAAAGAAGGTCTTTTTTTTATTTTGGTCTGAAGCGACATCTTAGGCATTTCCGATGTCGGAACAATTTGGAAGTAGTTAACAAATTCTTGTTTTGTTTTTTATCCCGAACACTTCTGGTTTCATATCCCGTTAACTTATTATCCTCAAATATTCGAAGCACTTTTGAGCTGACAATAAGAGCGCCGAGATTCGTAAAATGAAGATCTGCTTCATTCTTTCTTAAATCAATTTCTAAATCATTTATTTGGTACCGAATATAATAAGGATGCGTATTCGGTAAAATCCCGTATGAATTGGAAGCCGGGAAAGGATTTCGTGCAATGTAGTCATAATCAGAGACAGTACTCTGAGGTCTGAAAAGATACAGTTCATGCCCCATAAAATCCGGTTGATATTCCGGCGGTAAATCGTTCCTCAAAAGATGATTAAACAAAAAGATGGTCAACAAACTTCCGAACATCGAAAGAATGGAAAGAACAATGGATGAAGTAATATTTAATTCGTGTAGGTAAGGCGAAAATAACGGAACATAAAGGCAAGCTGCCAGCAGAAAAATGATATTAAAAAGGAAAGTTACAGGAAGCAAGACAAGAAGGCGAATCAGAAATAGATTCAGTTTTTGATTTGAAAAAAACAAAAAGTACTTCCGGGATGTAAAATAGAATACGGGAAGAAGCACAATGAATATTGGAATGAGGAGGAGAAGAACATTAGAAAGAAAGTCTCCCATTAGTGATATTATGGAGAATATTATAAATGAGAGTATGTAAAAAACAGGCATTGCAAAAAAAACAAAAGGGTCATGAGTAGAATAGAGGATTTTTTCTTAGGGTCATGAGTAGAATAGAGGATTTTTTCTTATTATCTTTAAGATTTTTTGATATAAATTCTCATTCCTACAATTATATCTAAATTCACATTCCTTTAAATGAAGATAAAAATACTTTTT
>WRCE01000020.1 GCA_009784005.1 Candidatus Methanimicrococcus labiotermitis | reverse complement strand
TAAATCGTCTCGGCAATCTTTGTGTTCTTTTCGATTTCGCGGTCAAATTTCTCAATCGTGTCCACCTGCTGCTTCAGCCGGCGCTCATAAATGCCGAGTTTTTTGTCCTGCTTGATTTCTTCCTTTTTCGTTTGAACGGCGGAGAGAGCCGTTTTTCCGATAGCTTCGTCCACACTCTCTGAAAACGTTTCAAATCCGGCGAACGGCAAATCTTTGTATTGAACCAAATCGAGAGCGACAACGTCGGCAATTTCCATGCCCTTGGGTAAAACAAAAGCCGGTTTTTCGGGGCTTTGCGCTTCCGGCTCCGCCGAGGCGGCGGAGTCTGCTGAGGCTGCCGGCTCAACCGTTGCTGCCGGCTCAACCGAGGCTGTGAGTTCAACCGAGGCGGCGGGTTCCGCTTCCGCTCCTGCCTTTTGTTTCTTTTCTTTTAAAACAAGTCTCGGATTGAATTGAGCGCGTTTGATCGGCTCCATTATTTCGTTGACGGCTTCAAAGATAGTTTGAATTTCCGTATCCGTCAATTCATTTGCCGGCTTTGTTTTATCAACGGCGCAGCGGTAAAAGATTTCTTCGGAATATAAGCCGCCGAGATTGAATTGCGCGGCCATCGTGCGAACCGTGTCGCGGTCGGAGGCGGCAAACACTTCTTTCATTTCCTCGGCGGTTGTTTTCATCGGGTTGAGCTGCTTACCCGGCAGCTCATAAATCTCTCCCGAACGGATGCGCCGTTCCTTAAACGTCACCGGCTTCAAGGGGAGAATGATTTTTCCTTCCTTATCCGTTAAAATCACGTTTCCTTTTGAAAACAATTCGGCGATTAAGACGGTTTCCTCGCCGCCGCGAACGATGCCGATTTTAACGATTCGGTCAAACTCGTGCTGTTCAATAAATATAATCCTGCCGCCCATGATGTGTTTGCGGAGAAGCATCGGAAAACCTTGCGCCGTTTTCGGCGATTCTTTCAGATACTTGCTCATGTGAAGACGCTTTCCGCTCTCAATGATCAGATTTTCGCGGCCTCTGCCTCTGACATATAAATTGATGCGGACTTCATCCTCCGCCGGCTGGTAAATTTTCTCGATTTTAGCGTCAATGAGTGTCGTTTTTCCCGACGTTAATTCCGCCGTTATCGCCGCCACATCGGCACTTGTCATTTCCTGCTTCATTGAAAGATATATAATATCAAAATGTCTATAAATATTATCAGCATTCAGAATTTTGGAATTTCGTGATGAAAAATCTTGATGAAATTTCCTGCTGTACCCAAATCGTTTGTTTTAGCGTAAAAAAAGAGGCCGGTTCCATGGATGATTTTACAAAGCGTTTTTTAAAAGCCAAATTCCAGTCTCACTACAAAAAATCGGATTTGAAAATGCCGCCCTCTTTTACGGCCCGCGAATGGGGTTTTATTTCGTTTGACCCGATGCCGGAAGTCATTATGAAGCGCCACAAAAGTTTCGGGTCTTTCAGCGAGTTTTCAGAATATCTTACCGGCATGGCGCCGGCGCATGTCTATTACTCTGTCGCTTATTACGATTCGCCGGGCGCGCCGCGGATGGACCAAAAGGGCTGGAAAGGCGCCGACCTGATTTTCGATTTGGACGCCGACCACCTGCCGGGCGCGAAAAGGACATATTCGGATATGTTGGACCACGTCAAAGCCGAATCGATCAAGCTGGCAGATTTTCTGGTCAATGACTTTGATTTTTCCGAGGACAGCATCGAACTTGTCTTTTCGGGCGGCCGCGGCTACCACTTCCACGTTTATGATGATAAAATCGCCGCGCTTGACAGCGCCGAGAGACGCGAAATCGTGAATTATATCAGCGGCCGCGACTTAGATTTCAAATTCTTCCTCAAAGAAGTCAGCATGGACGGCGATGCCGGCGCGGGAACCTCTGAGTTCAAGGGGATGCGCAAAATTCCGACAAAATGGATATTGGAAGGTTACGAAAGCGGCTGGGGCAAAAGGATTGCCGGATACGTTGCCGATTATCTGAGGTCGGAAGTGCAAAAAGAAAAAAAGGAAATGTTTAAAGACTTGAAAGAGAATAAGATAGCGGGTGAGACAACGCTTGAAAAATTAGCGAAATTCGCGTCCGATGACGCCCTGCTTGCCGAAATTACAGAAAAAGGCCGCTTGGATTTCCCCGTGAAAGATTTTAAGAAGATTATCGAATATATTGTTCAAAAAACTGTGGCAGAACTCGGCGTTGATGCCGGCGCCAGCGTTGACGAGCCGGTGACGGGCGACATTAAACGTCTGATCCGTTTCCCCGGGTCGCTTCACGGCGGCTCAGGCTTTGAAGTGCAAACGATAACATTGGAGCAGCTGCCGAATTATAACCCGCTGACAGACGCGCTGGCTTTCGGCGGCCAAATGACTAAAGTCAGAATCACCCGCCCGTTTTCGTTCTTATTGAACGGGCAGGACTTTGCCGTGACAGAAGGGAACACAGAGCTTCCCGAATACGCCGCTGTATACTTAATGTGCAGGGGAGTTGCGAATTATGGATATTGAAAAGACGCTTGAGGAAATTAAACAAACGGCCCGGCGGGAAAAAACCACCGATTTAAAGCCGATTTCATCCGATTTCTACGAAGTGGCGGCAGCAGCAGCCCAAAGTTTGGAAAAAGAGATGATGCGGATAGGCCGCCCCAGGTCTGTTGAATATAAAATGCTTGAGGATGAGCTGTCAGGGCTTGAGGCAAACGTTGAAACCGTTTTCACGAACCGTGCCAAAAAAGTTGTCCACAACGCAACGTCCGGCGCGTTTGCCATGTCCAAAAATGTTCTCCTGAAAAAAGACGCCGACAAATTGCTGCCGGCGGAACAGGAACTTTATGAAGACGTTTTAAAAGCGATTTTAAAAGCCCGAAAAGCAATGATCGCGGATATGACCGACGGCGATTCTGACGGCGCCGGTAAAGCGGAAATCAAAACCGAGAAAAAGGCGGGGCAAATGCCGATTCAGGAATCCAAAAAGCAGCCGGCGGCGAACGCCGCGGCGGGCGCGGGTCAATCGGGCGCAGGTAATTCGGGCGCGGGCCAATCGGGTGCAGGTAATTCGGGTGCAGGTAATTCGGGCGCAGGTCAATCGGGCGCAGGTAATTCGGGCGCAGGTCAATCGGGCGCAGAAGGCACTTCTACAAATAATTCCGTAAATAATTCTTCAAACAATTCTTCAAATAATTCTTCAAACAATTCTGCGGGTAATTCCGCAAACGTTATAAATGAGAATTACATTTTTGTGCGAATATTAAAGGATTTACCTGAATTTATGGCCGAAGATAAGAAGACTTACCAACTGCGTTCGCAGGATGAAGTCATGCTTCCGGCCGCAAACGCCAATCTATTGATTAAGCGCGGCGCCGCTTTGGGTATTTCCGGCAGTTCCGAAGGCAATCCGGAGTCTTGATGTTGCTTTTTTAAGCTTTTGGCTTTTTTTAGCATCTTTGTCTTGATTGGCGGATGTGCGTCTCAGATATCGATTCAACGAACAATTTTGTTCCGCAGGTATCTTTTCCGGCAACGGAGTCCTTTGAATTTATTTGTTCCGCGCGAATTTACTCCGCGGGATGTATCAGGAATCGCAGGTGAAACATCATGAAGATGCCAAAAATCATTAAAACTTATTGTCCGTTCTGCAAAAAGCACACGGAAGTCTCTTTGGAGAGAGTTAAAAAAGGCAGAGCCTCCTCTCTTACAATGATTGCCAGACAAAAGAAAAGACAAACGGGTATCGGTAACTCCGGTAAATTCTCAAAAGTACCCGGCGGCGACAAACCGACCAAGAAAATCGCATTGAAGTACAGATGCACACAATGTAAGAAAGCGCATCAGAGAAAAGGCTTCAGAGCAAAGAAATTTGAATTTACGGAGTGATTTAAATGGCAGCGGACTATACCAACAAACCCAAAAGCAGATTCTTGCGCGTGAAATGCAATGACTGCGAAAACGAACAAATCATTTTCGGCAGTGCAAGCCGAAAAGTTGTCTGCAACGTTTGCGGCAGAACTTTATCCGAATGTACCGGCGGTAAATCCAACATTACCACCCACATCCTTGAAGTTCTCGAATAATTGCTTCTTAATTGTTTACTCCGGCCCTTCTGTCTCCTTTTGACTGACAGGCCGGCAAACCGCGGGGCGGCTTAAAGCCCCCCACCTCGTTTATTTTTTTAAATTTCATAAATGCCGAGTGATACGGCTGTTTTCGCCGTGACCGTTATAAGAGAATAAAAAAGAAAAAAGATTAAAGAGAACGGCATCACCCGTCTTTTTTTAAATCCGTTTCCGAATCCGTTTCCAAATCCGTTTTTAAATTTGTTTTCAAAAACGCGAACTTTTCATTTTCCTGTAATTTTTTTGCGATACAGATGACAGCCAGCGCTGCAAAAATCCCTAACAGCGCGCCCGCGACCACATCTGATGGGTAATGTACAAGCAGGTAGATTCGGGCAAGCCCGGCGGCGCAAGCAAGAGTCAAAGCCGGAACCGCCCATTTTCTGAAATAGTAGGAAACGGCGGCGGCCGCCGCAAAAGCGGACGATGTGTGGCCTGAGGGGAAAGACGCCGCCGGATTTGTCGATACCAGCATGTCGGCGGCGGTCATGCCAAGCATAATATACGGTCTCGGGCGCTCGATCAGTTCTTTTATCAGGGATGTCGCGGCAATGCTTACAAAAACGGCTGCCAGCAGTATTATTGAAATCGGGCGCGTCTCTTTTTTAAACCATAAAGCGATGCAAAGCAAGAAGGCGGGGATTTTATACGCGCCGAGCCAATGAAGAAAAATCGCGGCTTGATCCAAAAACAGATGACCGCCGGTCTGAAACAGCCACATGATAACAGACATGTCAAAGGATTGGATCGTTTCAAACATTTGGTTCATCATAATTTCCCTTTCTTTCCTTTCTTTTCATCTATGTTTTGTCTCTTTTTGTTTTCGTTTTGTTTCTTTTTATTTTCGTTTTGTTTCTTTTCATCTTGTTTTTTTCAAAAAAAATAATGTTTGTTCATTTCTCGTTATTTTTTGGCAGAAATCTCCATTTTCAGATTTGTGCGCTGCTTCGCATCGCCCAACTCTGAAAATGGAGGTGGTTATATATTTTTTGTTTGTTTTCATCCCGTTTTGTCTCTTTTCGTCTTGCTTTTCCCTTTTTTCCCCTTTCTTTCCCTTTTTTCCCCCTTTTTCCCCTTTCTTCCCCTTTCTTTTCCCTTTCTTTTCCCTTTCTTTCCCTTTCTTTCCTTTCTTTTTCACTCGAATATATTACTTGGAATATGTACAATGAGTTTTTTATTTATATCTGAATGGATATAGATGGGAGATAATATTGAATTTTAATAATTATAAAGTCAATTAATGGTTCAAAGCATTAAAAACAATACATAAGGTGTTATACATATAAAAATAAATTTCAAAAAAAATCTATTGATTGATCAAATTGTTCATTCAATTCTTTATGGATAATTATTAGGCACCGGAAGTAAATCGTAATTTTAATCATAATCAGTTGTTATTATCAACATGCCGGGCAGATGAACCCGGCCAAAATTAACGGAGAGTGTTTATTGTGACAGACGAAATTCCAAGCAGAGGGGGAACCGACCCCACGTTTGAACACCGCAGGCACGGCGGTGACCGCAAGCATGAAGCGGGCGGGCGCGAAGACCGTGAGGAGTGGGTCTGGGTTTTGGATTATCTGCCGTATGGCAGGGAAACGGACAACCGTCCTGTTTATCAGAAAAAACCGCTCATTCATGCGCTCGGCGACAATAAGCTTATTTTATTGGAATTGATTCCGGTCGAAAACAAAATTCCGCCGGCTCATATTAAAACGCATATCGGCGCCCAAGGCGAAGAATACGCCGAGCGGGTCAAATCCCGTATTTCGTATGACGAATTATCAAACGGCGCCAAATCTGAATTGTCTCCCGTACTGGAAGATTATGTCAAAATCAATGAAGAACGGTTTATTAACTTCTTCAACGAAGCGAAACCCCTTTCCATGCGCCAAAACAGTCTTGAACTTTTGCCGGGGATCGGTAAAAAATTGATGATGGACGTTTTGGATGAAAAAAGGAAACGACCGTTTGTAAATTTCGCCGACCTGAAAGAACGCGTCCACGGCCTTCACAATCCCGAAAAATTGCTGGTTCAGCGTATCATTGAAGAAATGAAAGGCGGCCAGAAATACTACCTCTTTGCAGCACCCCCGTCCAGAGCTCTTTTGGGCGTAGACGGGCACGGGCAGCAACACGGCGGGCAACAGCACGGCGGGCAACAACACGGCGGGCAACAGCATGGCCACGGGCAGCAACACGGCGGCGGAAGAGGGGACGGTAGAGGGGACGGAAGAGGTGGCGGCAACAGAGGTGACAGGCGTGATGACGGTCACAGAAATGACCGGCGCGACGACGGCAACAGGAATGACCGGCGCGACGACGGCAACCGAAATGACCGGCGCGGCGACGGCAACAGGAATGACCGACGCGACGGCGGCAACAGGAATGACGGTGAACGGCGGTATTAACGCGGCAAACCGGCGATATTCATTTTAATCCTTGACGGGCATTTCAGCCCGTCTTCTTAATTTTGATTTTAATTTTGACTTTAATTTTGATTTCAATTTTGATATTAATTTTGACTTTAATTTTGATTTTAATTTTGACTTTAATTTTGATTCACCCATTTGAAACGGTTTTGATTATGATTCGGCAGATTCTCAAAGAATATAACGTGAAAGGGGGCCGAATGGACCAGCATTTTTTGGCGGATGTCGCGGCTTTGGACGAGATTGTCGCCGCCGCGTCTCTTGAACCGTCTGATATTGTTTTAGAAATCGGCGGCGGAATCGGAAACTTGAGCGAGCGGATTGCGCCGCGCGTTTTTAAATTGATTATCATTGAGTTGGACCCGCGAATGGTTCATATTTTAAAATCGCGGCTCTCTGTTTTTCCCAACATTGAAATTATCGCCGGCGATGTCATGGACGCCGATTTAACTCAAATCCCGTTCAATAAAATCGTTGCCAACCTGCCTTACTCTATTTCATCGGATGTCACGCTCAAATTGCTTCAATCTGATTTTGACGCGGCCGTTTTGATGTACCAGTACGAATTCGCGCAGCGGCTGACGGCTGATGCCGGCGGCAAAGAATACGGCCGCCTCTCCGTTCACGTCCAATACAAAACGGAAGCGTCTATGGTCTTAAAAGTCCCCAAAAACTCGTTTGAGCCGGCGCCGAAAGTGGATTCCGCCGTTGTCCGCCTCATCCCGCGGCCGGACCCGTATCCCGTTCGCGATGAAAACTTCTTCTTTTCAGTAACAAAGGCGCTGTTCTCCCAGCGCCGCAAAAAAATCAAAAACGCGCTTCTCGGCAGCCATTTGGAATCGGCACTGCCTGATTTTAAGGCGGTTCTTGAAGAAATGTCGCCGCAGGCTTTCGCGCCTGAAAATTGTGGTGCGGCCGACACGGCCTACACGGCCGGTGCGGCCGATGCAGCCGTCGAAGAAATACCGATTCCGTCCGGGCCGATTTCGCCCGGATTGGCAGGCAAAACCGTCGCTGACATTTTGAGTATGCGCGCCGAAGAATTGGCGCCGCTTGACATTGCTCATCTTTCCGATTTGTTGTATGATAGATTTGAAGACAAAATAAAAAAACGTAAAGGTTGATTTTGGATGAACGAAGAATCCGGTGGCGGCTGTTTTGATGAGCGGGCGCGTAACGGCGGCGCGCGCGCGGGCGGCGACGGCGGCCAAAAACGCGGTGAGCCCAACCCCACCACTGCCCTCACCCCCGCCGTCGTTTCAAAAGTTGTGTACAAAAATGTCAGCGCGGTTGTTTTGGAAGATGTTTACGAACCGGCAGAAGATACTTTTTTGCTGGCCGACTGCGCGGCGGACGCGGCTTTTCTTTTTCTTCCGGCCGAAATTTCAAAAGGCGCCGATTTTACCGATTTTTCAAAAGACCGCGATTTTACTGTTTATGGTACTGTTTATGGCCTTGAAATCGGTTGTGGCAGCGGATTCGTTTCTGAATTTGTTCAAGAAAAGGCGCCGTTCGTTCATATGACAGGCGTTGATATTAATCCGAATGCGGTCATGTGTTCCCGTCAAAATGGCGTTCGCGCCTGTCAATCCGATATGTTTGAGATTTTTGAACTCAGCGAAAACGAGAAAAACCTTTTGTCTGATTCGCCGGCGGTACCTGCGATGCCGCCCGGCGGCTTTGACCTGATTTTGTTCAATCCCCCTTACTTGCCGACGGCTGAAGATGAAAAAGTGCCGGGGAATTTGAATTACGCGTTTGACGGCGGCGTTCTCGGCCGCGACAGTATTGACCGTTTCTTGGCGGAAGCGGGGAACTATTTGGCGGACTCGGGTTTCTTTTTGCTTCTTATTTCGTCGCTGACGGGACTTGATGAAGTCATGGATGAAATGCGAAAAAACGGTTTTTCGGCGGAAATTTGCGGGCGGACAAAAGTTTCATTTGAAGAATTGTTTGTTCTCAAAGGAAAACCGCTATAACGTTTATTTTCATTTATTACAGCATTAAAGAAAGAGAGGGATTAAATGTCATCAAAAGTTTATTTAACCGATTTCAGAGCGCGGGGGCCCTCTGACAGTAAAGTTTGTAAAATCAAGCGTCTTTTCAAGGCTGCCGGTTTTGAAAATATGTTATCGGGCGGAGACTTGACCGCCGTCAAACTTCATTTCGGCGAGCGCGGCAACGACAGTTATATCAATCCCGTTTTTGTCAGGGCGGTGACCGACTGCATTAAAGATGCCGGCGCCTCTCCTTTTTTGACCGACACGAATACGCTTTACATCGGGTACCGGCGAAATGCTGTCGACCATATTGAGACGGCTATCCTTCACGGTTTTAATTACGCCGCTCTCGGCGTTCCGGTGATTATCGCCGACGGCTTGACGGGAACAAATGAAATATCGGTTCCCGTGGGTCTCAAAGAGTTCAAAGAGGTGAAAATCGCCGCCGACATCGTTCATGCTGATTCTATGGTTGTGCTGACGCATTTTAAGGGCCACGTGATGTCGGGATTCGGGGGCGCCGTTAAAAATTTGGCAATGGGATGCGCTTCCGTTCAAGGCAAATGGGAACAGCACGCCGCCGCCCAGCCCGAAGTGGATCAAAACAAATGTACTTCCTGCGGTGCCTGCGTTGACGCGTGCCCGGCAGACTCCGTCAGTATAACGCAAAAAGGCGCGCATATCATCGCCGACACCTGCCTCAGCTGCGGCAACTGTATGATTTGTCCAAACGGCGCCATTTTTCATGATTGGGGCAGGGTGCCGGCTTTCATCGACCGGATGGTGGAGTACGCTTACGGTTCCGTGAAGGAGAAAAAAGGAAAAGTTTGTTACATCACTTTCTTGATGAACATCGTGCCTGATTGCGACTGCGCGTCTTGGAGCGACGCAGCGATAGTCCCCGACATCGGTATCTTGGCATCGGATGACCCGATTGCGTTGGATCAGGCATGCTGCGACCTCGTCAACCAAAGCGCCGGTTTTGAAAATACAAAACTGCGGTGCAACCATAAGGCCGGCGAAGACAAGTTCAAAGGCATTTGGAGAAACGTGGATGGGCGCCGCCAATTAGAATACGGCGAGGAAATCGGGCTTGGGACAAGAAAATATGAATTGATTGAGGTTAAATGAAGGGACGGCTTTTGGAAATAAATTTGGAAACAGAGATTTTGGATAATCGGGATTTTACATGAATCCCATTGTCCTTTTTTCATAACGTTTAAATATTATTGCATACTACAGTGATTCGCTTCAAGCGCCATAAGCCGCCTTAACTCAGATGGTAGAGTGTCTGGCTGTTAACCAGAATGTCACAGGTTCGAGCCCTGTAGGCGGCGCTTCACTTTTTATCATTTTTTATTTTGTCCTTTCTTTTCATTTCCTTTCTTTTCATCTTGTTTTTTACAAAAAATAAATGTTTGATATTTCTCTTTCATCTTGTTTTTTACAAAAAAAATGTTGTTATTTCTCGTTTTTTTGGTAGAAATCTCCATTTTCAGATTTGTGCGCTACTTCGCATCGCCCAACTCTGAAAATGGAGATGGTTATATATTTTTTGTTTGTTTTCATCTCGTTTTGTCTTTTTTCCTCTCTCTTCCTGTCTTTTCCTCTCTTTTCCTTTTTCTTCCTTTCTTTTCAGTTTTTCAGATAGAAAAGATTTAATGTAAAAAACGGCTATTCACGCTAGCAATTTTAGTCCGAATCGTTTCAGGGCCTGTAACTTAGCGGTTAGAGTGCTCGGCTCATAACCGAGTTGTCACTGGTTCAAATCCTGTCAGGCCCACTCAAAAACCTTCTCTTGCTTTTATTACCGTGTTCCTTTGTTCCTTTTATTTACGCCATTTTCTCCATGCCGATATGCCGAGCAAGCCGAGTGCAAATGTTGTTATAGAAAGGTTCGGCTTTTGGCGAGGGGATTGATTGAATAAGGCGAAAAAGCTGCTCCGTATTTGCAACATCAGCATTATACCTCTTACCGTCGGCGGCTTTCATTTTCAGTTGCTTACAATTTGTAAGTAACTGATCTGATGAGAATAAGTCGTGAGCCGATAATAGTGATGAGAATAAGTCGTGAGCCGATAATAGTGATGAGAATAAGTCGTGCGCCGCATTTTCGTCTTTCGTCCGCTTCGCTCCCGAAATCCGAAATTGCGGTCGTACTTGAACTTTTTGAAGAATAACAAAAATGAAACACCCATTTTATTCAACAAAATAAGAAAAGGGAACGCCCCTTTTCCCGAAACATACCTTTCAGGTTTTTAAAAAGCGGCGTTCAGATTTTGAATAAAACGAACAAATCGGTGTTTCATTTTTTTATTCTCTTTTGACCCCCGGAACCGACCGTTCATTACGAATTCCGGTCTGAGCGCAGCGAAGAACGGAATCGGAATGAACGGCTATTATCATTATTTGCTGATGCTAATGCTAATGCTGATGCTAATGCTGATGCTAATGCTGATGCTAATGTTGATGCTGATGCTGTTGCCGGTTTAAGCAGACTACAAAAACTGCGCTTAGACTTATTGAAGCTGATAAATTACCGCCGCATATAAGAGCAAGTTTGTTATCACCAGCGTAAATTTATCCTGTTCCGTAAACACATCCGGTAAACGGGGTGCAGGTTCCACGCGCATGGCGTTGTTTTTCCGCGTCAACTGAAAAGCCCCTGCGCTTCTTTTTTATTCTTTTTTAAAATCAACAAAACGCTTTAATAATTCCCGTCCTATTCACTCTTATAATTTTCAGGTTATTGCCATGAAATTTAATTGACTGTTATTGTTTTATCAAATATGTGATTGTTATATCGTGTCATATTGTTGTTATATTGTGTTATATTGTTGTTTTATCGAACGTGTTATATTGTATTACCAAAAATAATGGTTATCAAAAATAATAGTTATCAAAATAAAGGCTGGTTTAAAGAGTATGTCCAAGATATCCGAAAAAGATGTTTTAGTGCCGTTAGACGTTTTATCCGATTTTCGTGATGATTACATTTCCAATTACATGACCGCGACTCAAGAAAGCGGCCGGTTGATGCTTTTTGCGGGCGACCAGAAAATTGAGCATTTGAATGACGACTTTTACGGCGACGACATTGCCGCCGAAGACAACGACCCCGAACACCTTTTCAGAATCGCCGAAAACGGAAGGATCGGCGTTTTCGCGACACAGCTCGGACTTATCGCGCGTTACGGCAGGGATTATCCCGATTTGGCTTATCTCGTCAAGATGAATTCTAAGACGCACCTCGTCAAGACAACGCAGTCCGACCCGTACAGCGCCCGATTATGCGGCATTGACCAGCTGATGGAATTTAAAGAAAACAGCGGTTTAAACATCGTCGGCATCGGTTACACGATTTACATCGGCAGCGAATTTGAAGCGGACATGCTTGCCGAAGCGGCTCAGTTGATTTACGAGGCGCACAGATTCGGTTTAATTTCCGTTTTATGGGTTTACCCGCGCGGCCAAGCCGTCTCCGACGAAAAAGACGCGCACTTAATCGCCGGCGCGACCGGCACCGCCGCCTGTCTGAACGCCGACTTCGTAAAAGTCAACGCGCCGCGCGCCAAAGACGGCCAAGAGTCCGCTGTTCTTTTAAAAGAAGCCGTCCAATCTGCCGGCAGAACAAAAGTTGTCTGCGCCGGCGGTTCCAACGCCTCGCCCGAAGAATTCTTAAAAGAATTACACAAACAACTCCATATCAGCGGCGTGGCGGGCAACGCGACCGGCCGCAACATCCACCAAAAACCGCTTGACGAAGCCGTTCGCATGTGTAACGCGATTTACGCGCTCACCGTCCACTTGGCGCCGATTGAAGAAGCTTTGAAAATTTACAGAGGAGAATAAACCTCTGTTCTTTTTACCCGCTTCCGGCGGCGAAGCCGCGCCGGAAGCCAAGCCTTTTTTTGAATAAAACGAAAAACCTTTTTTTCTCATTTCTTATTTCAATTCTTACCGCTCGGCTTTTGCCGTTTGGGTCTTTGTTATTAGTTTATATAGGAGAAAAATGCTTTCTGCATATGAGTTACATGATTGGGTTTTAATTCTGATGGATTAAATTCGTATGTATTATTATTCTTAAATTCTTATCAACTAATTTTTGGAATTCACACGTTCAAAAACAAACTATACAACTGTTTAGGATTCTAAAACAGTCAGGTGTCATTCAATGAAAGAAGAAAAAAGTAAATGGATAAAATACGGCGCTATTTTTGCCATCCTCATTATGGTCGGGTCGGCAACAGTCGGTGTGATGATGATTGTAGGCTGGGGCGACAATTCAAACAAAATGACGAAACATCCGTTTTCCGATATTCCCGGAGAACACACGAATTTCGCTTTTACAAATATCAAAGACGGCGCGAAATACATACCGGAAGGCGCCCTTCAAATCTCAAGTTATGCATCGAACGAGACAATTGATGAAGCTCTTAATGCCGCGTTCCCGGGCGCCGAAGCCACCAAAGTATTGGTGGTTTATTACCCGACCGGCATGCTGGAATATTACCAATTGAAAAACGAAAACAATGTCAGCATCATGATTTCCGGCAACAAGCCCGTTTATGAAAAATATGAAAACTACAATATCATTTACATAAACCCTGTCCAAAGAATCATTGCCGGCAACCCGATTGTCATCGCGTCCCTGAACAATTATGCCAACGATTCCAATTTGGCCAAAAGAGCCATTGACGTTTTCACCGGTTACTCAGGCGGTTCCAAAGACTTTGACCCGATCTTTGCCTATGTCGATGATGTTTCCGATTACGAAGAAATGACCGTTTCAAAAAGTTCCGGCAGCGGATACAGCATGCTTTACCAATGCTCCCGCATCGTAAACGACACATATATTCTGGAAACCGTTGTTTACAGCCCGAGCGGCGACATGAGAGACGACATTGCGGAAATGGCAGCGGAGGACAGCGAAACATTCAGTGTCAGCGAGGACGATTATATGATTAAACTGTATATCGAATCCAATGACTTCCTCACCTATGTCATCGCGGCGAACAACCTTCACGGCGTTCTCGGCCAATACAACAAATAAAACGAATAAACAGCAAAACAACATCAGATTTGATTGTTGTTTTCTTTTTTTTACAATTTTTTTTTTGACAGACTTTCTTTTTTAACAAGCCACCGCTGCGGCATGTTGTGAAACACGTGAGCGAAGGCTGTACCGCCTGAAGTGATGGTTCTAAAAACGATTCTAAAAATGGTTCCAAAAACGGTTCTAAAAATGGTTCTAAAAATGGTTCCAAAAATAGTTCCAAAAATAAAAGACGGGATGCTTCAAGCACCCCAATAAACGCAACCGGCCACTCTGAAAAAAGGAATTGGGCAGAGCGGCGCGGGCAAACTTGTCCTGTAAGATCCGGTCCTGTAAGATCTGAGTTGCAAATCCGGATCAGTAAGGTTCTGTATCAGCAGTTCTGTATCAGTAAGTTCTGTAAAGCATGTAATCAGCCATGTCTTTCAAAAGCTGCTTTTTCGGGCTGTCGGGCAAGATGTCCAATTTGGATTTGCCTTCTTCAACGAAACCGACAGCCAAATCCTTGACATATGCCAAAGAACCTGAGTCGGTCAAGACTTTGATGGCTTCTTCGATGTCGTCTTTGGTGCCTGAGCCTTTGCCGAAAGCGCGCGGGATTGCGCCTTTTTCAGCGGCGTGAATCATTAAGAGGGTTCGCTTGCCTTCAAAAATGTCACTGCCTTGGCGCTTGCCGAGAACTTCTTCGGACGCGACAAGGTCCAAAACGTCATCATAAATCTGAAAGCCGAGGCCGACGAGACGGCCGTAGTCATACATCGCCAAAGCGACTTTTTCATCAGCGCCGCCGATGATGGCGCCGATTTGGGCGGACGCGCCGAAAAGGATGGCCGTTTTTTTCTCAATCATTTCAAGATATTCCTCGGCGGAAACGTAATCGCGTTTCTCAAAATCAATGTCCAGCCATTGGCCTTCGCAAACTTCAACGCAAGTTCGGGAAAGGATATTGGCGGATTTCAAAAGACGGACAGGGTCGCTGTCGGCTTCTGTAATAATTTCAATCGCCTTTGAATAAAGCGTGTCGCCCGCCAGTATACCGCCGGCTTCGCCCCAAATCGTGTGAACGGCGGGAAGGCCGCGGCGCACGGGGTCGTTGTCCATAATGTCGTCGTGGACCAGCGTAAAGGTGTGCATCAACTCAACGGCAACCGCTGCCGGAACAGCTGTTTTTGTGTCGCCGCCGACAGCTTCGGCCGCTGTCAGCAAAACGGCGGGACGGAGCCTTTTGCCGCCGGCTTTGACAATATGGCGGGAAGCTTCGTAAAGCCCGGCCGGTTCCATCACCGGAAGCAGCAACTCGATTGCTTCGTCAACGGGAACAGATTTTTTCTTAATATCATCTACAACAGTCATTTTTAAAACCCCGGTGAATTCCAAAAAATTTAAAAGAAAATTTTGAAATTTTAGAAATTTAGAAATTTTGAAATTTTAGAAATTAATGAAATTAAAAGAAAGGGGGCGAACCAGTTCAGGGTTCGAGGAAAAGAACTTCTCCGTTTCTTAAAAGATGAACCGTTTCACCGAGGACATAACCTGCGTCCTCCGCCATTTCTATGTATGCGCTGTGCATGGCCAAGTCGCCGTGAGCCGGAATAACGTGCGTCGGGCGAACCATACGAAGCATTTCCCAGTGGTCTTCGCGGTAAGCGTGGCCGGAAACGTGAACATCGTCATAAATTCTGGCGCCGCGCATCTTTAATTTTGTTTCAAGCGCGTAGCGGTTGGCGCGGGTCATGGGACTCGGGATAATGTTGGCAGAGAAAATGACACGGTCGCCGGATTCCACCAAAAACGGCGTCTCGCCGTTGGCGATACGAACCAAAATAGAGCCGGGTTCGCCCTGATGACCGGTCACGATTGGCAAATACTTCTCTTTGCCGTCTTCCATAATCTTTTTCAAAGCGCGGTCAATGTCTTTTCTCTGGCCGTAAATTTCAACGTCCTGAGGAAGCGTAATGTATCCCAAATCGTGCGCCGCGATTAAGTATTTCTCCATGGAACGGCCCAGGAAAACCGGAATACGCCCCATTTCTTCGGCGATTTCGATAATCGCGTTCAGGCGGGCAATGTGAGACGCGAAAGTCGTCACGACCATGCCGACGTGCGATTCTTCCGTTCCCAACAAAACGTCGCGAAGCATTTCTTTCGCAATCGTTTCGGAAGGTGTCTTGCCTGAGCGGGCGCTGTTTGTGGTTTCGGTAATCATTGCCAAAACGCCCTTTTTGCCGAGCTTTCTTAACGCGTCAAAGTCGGGAGAAACGCCGATTGTCGGCGCGCGGTCAAGTTTAAAGTCGCAAGCGTACATCACAGAGCCGTAAGGCGTGTGTAAAACAGCGATAACGCTGTCAATAATGCTGTGCGGGATGCTGACAAATTCAACGCTGATTTCATCAGTGATTTCATACGTGCCGCCGGCCTTTAAAGCAATCAGAGGGTTGTTGACCTTGAATTTCTTTTCTTCCTCAATCTGCTGGCGTATCAGCGCGGTGGTGTACGGCGTTGAGATGATGGGCGCGTTGTAGCGGTGCGCCAACTTGGGAATGGCGCCGATGTGGTCCAAATGCCCGTGCGTACAAACAATCGCCTGAACCGTACCGTTCACGTCTCTCATAATCGTGTCGTCGGGAATGGCTCCCATGTCGATTAATTCAAGAGAGTGCATGCGGTCGATTTCCGCGTCTTCGTGAATTTGAACACGGTCTAAGCGAAGACCCATGTCCAAAATAATAATATCTTCGCCGATAACAACGGCCGTCATGTTACGGCCCATTTCATTATAACCGCCTACGGCGACAATTCCTATATCTTCCATTGAAATAGTTCCTTTTGTGTTTTAAATAAATTTTATATTTTAATTGATTTTTTAAGATTTTAAGATTTTTTAAGATTTTTAATGGGTAGATTTTAATTGATTTTTCATTATTGAAACTGAATCTTCTTTTAAATTCTAAATAAGGGGATGAATGTGATTTTTGGGTGATATGTAATTGATTTTATTGATTACATTAATTTCTGATTTCATTGATTTCTGATTGATTTCATCGATTTCCGATTTCATTGATTTCCGATTTCATTGATTTCCGATTTCATTGATTTCCGATTTCATTGATTTTTTATCAAAGGACGTCTTCGCCCGCATAACCGCCGATGTTGAATCCGCGGCGCGCCAAATATTCCGACGTTTGGCCGACAACCACTGCCGGCGCGCACGATAGCGCTTTAATGTCTTTGCAGCCTGTCAAAAACATCGCCGTTTTTAATTCCTGCCGGATGACTTCCAGCGCGTCGGCGACCGCGTCTTTTCCTTCCAATGCCGGAGCGACGAAGGGCAATGCCGCGCTTGCGGCAGACGCGCCGAGCGCTATTGATTTGGCAACGTCGACGCCTGTTCTGACGCCGCCTGTTGCGATTAACGGGACCCCGACTTTGCATTCGACGAGGCTTGAAACTGTCGGGATTCCGAAATCCCAAAACAGTTCGCCGAGGTGTTCGCCGAGTTTGTCTTTTTCCATTCTGGCGCGGTAAACTTCAACGCCCGACCAGCTTGTTCCGCCGGCGCCGCCAACGTCAATCGCGCTCACGCCCGCTTTTTTCAGCATAAGAGCGTCTTCGCGCGAAATTCCGGCGCCCGTTTCCTTGGCAATCACCGGAACGCCAATCTCTGATGATATTTTTTCAATCATTTCAAGACAGCCGGTTGCGTCCAAATCGCCTTCGGGCTGAATGGCTTCTTGTAAAAAGTTTAAGTGGACGGCAATGGCGTCCGCGTCAATCATAGAGACCAACGATGCCACCTTTTCGACGCCGTATTCTTTGATTTGAGCGGCGCCGATATTCCCGTAAACAAAAGCCGTCGGCGCGTTTTCGCGAACGGTTTTGAAAGAGCCGACCTGTTTGGGGTCGTCAATCGCCGCCCGCTGGCTTCCGACACCGATGCCGATGCCGAGTTCTTCGGCGGCGCCTGCCAATGCGGCGTTAACGGCTGTCGTTTCGGGGTGGCCGCCCGTAATGGACGCAATCAAAAACGGGAAAGATAATTTTTTACCGAGAAAATCAACGGACATGTCAATGTCGTTCATTGAAATTTCGGGAAGAGCGCGATGAACCAAAACGACGTCTTCAAAACCGGCGCTGACTTTTCTGGATTCGACATGGCATCGTGCACAAAGTTCTAAATGTTCCATCTTCCTGCGTGACGTTTCGTGTTCCATTTTTAAAGCTCCGGATTTTTGAACAGCTCTGAACGAATAAATTTCTTGATAAATCGGTTCATACTTGCGATATCGTATGCATATCCTAATTGGTAATAGTATATAAACAATTCATAAAACGAGCCGAAACAACACATAAAACGAACTGAATAATTCAGATTAACGAACCAAAACAGTTCATAAAATGAACAAAACGGTTCAAAAAGCGAATCGAACAGTTCATAAAACGAATCAAACAGTTCAAAAGCGAATCGAACAGTTCATAAAACGAATCAAACAGTTCAAAAGCGAATCAAACAATTCAAAAGCGAATCAAAACAATTCAAAAGCGAATCAAACGGTTCAAAAGCGAATCAAACGGTTCAAAAGCGAATCAAACAATTCAAAATTGAAGCGGGGCGACCTTTGTCGAATACTGAAAGGGGATTAATCCCTGCGAATCAATGTCCCGACGTCTTCGCCTTCCAAATACGCTTTGACATTTCCGGGCGTGTTGGCATTGAAAATGCGGGACTCGATGCCCGTCTTTTCCGCCAGTTCCAGAATTTCGGAAACTTTGCCGAGCATGCCGCCGGTGACATCCGTTCCCGCCGAGCCGCCGATATGGTGTTTGAACGAATCAAACGTATTTTTGGTAATCACGGGAATGGTTTTGCCGCTTGAATCCAGCACGCCGTCAGCGGCTGACCCGAGGCCGACGCGTTTGGCGGAAAGGGAAGCCGCCACATACGGAAGTGACTGGTCTCCCGACAAAATACAGGCGCCGCGTTTGGTATCCATACACACGTCGCCGTGAAGAACGGGAACTAAATCGTATTTCAACATTTCCGAAATTTGATCGGTGTAAAGGGAGATCAGCCGGCCGTCGGCGCACAATGAAAAGGAAAGAGGGTTCATCGGAACCGCGGGAATGCCTTCCTTACGAAGCGTTTGAACAATCATTTCGTTCAGTTCGCGAACGGAGTCATGCGTTTTCAAAAAGCCTTCCTCGTGAAAGCCGCGGTCCAACCCGTACTGTTTGGCGTAAACGTGACCGTAAGAGCCGGCGCCGTGAACAATAACAAGCTTTCCCGAAAAGCCCGCAATCTCCTTGGCGATGCGGTCCATTTCATCCGCTTTTGCCGAGCCCGCAGAGGCATTTTTATCCGTGACGGCGCTGCCGCCGACTTTTAAAACCGTTATGCCGGAATTGCCGGAATGAGCGTTCATAAATATTCCTTTGATGATGACGAATGTTTGATGTAAATGTGATGTAAATGTGATGTAAACGTTGATGTTTGACGCAATTGTGATGTAAACGCTGATGTAAACGCTGATGTAAACTAAATTGAATCGAACCGATTTAAAAGTTTCATAAAAACGGATTCAAGATTTGCCTTCCGCCCGAACGCCGGAATTGGAGGTGCGGCAAATGAACGAATCGCCGCCGGCGCGTTTGATGGAATGGGCAACGCGCGAGAGGTTTTTGTGCTCACAAAGCGCAATCATGCAACCGCCGCCGCCCGCGCCCGTGATTTTAGAGCCGAGCGCGCCGGCTTTTCGCGATGCGTAAACCAATTCGGAGAGCTCTTTTGAGCCGACGCCGATGGAATCGAGCAGGCCCTGATTGATGTTCATCAATTCGCCGACCGTGTGGAAATCGCCGGTCTGGATGTATTCGATGCCGGTTTCCGAGATCGCGCTGATTGTATCCATGATTTGTCCGATAACGGACGGGTGCCTTTCCTTTAAAGCGGCGACGTTGGAGACGATTTTTCGGGTGGATGAGAACTTTCCGGTGTTGCCGATAACGATAAGCATGTCATAGTAGCCCAATTTTTTGCGGTCGGGGATTTGGACCATGCCGCCGAATGTTGAAACAAAAGTATCCGTCGGGCTGGCGCGGCCTTGGACTTCGCTTTCGACCTGATGCCCCATTTGAGCGATGTCGTCCAATGACAAATTCGTGCCGTAAAAAATGTCCAACGCTTTGATCGTCGCGATGGTAACGGCGGCGGAAGAGCCAAGACCCGAGCCGACGGGAATGTCAGAGCGGATATCGATGCAAACGCCTGAAACGTCTGTCAGGTTTTTGAACTTTTCAACGACGGTATAAATGTAAGGGTGTTTTCGCGGATTGATATCGATGTTGCCGCCGGGGCCTTTCATCTGAATCGAACCTGCCTCTTCAACCGTCACATGAGCGCGAAGGTCAATGGCGCAGGCGATTGCCGTTTTGCCGTAAACAACCGCGTGCTCACCGAAGAGAAAAATTTTACCGGGGGCGGAGCAAGTAATCATTTGAAACACCGTCAAAAAACAAGAATGACAATATGAAAGTAAGAATGACAATATGAAAGTAAAACTGTAACATTGATTTATAAATTCATCCCTTTTGTTTCGCCTCTTCCTTGATAATTTTTTTCATCAATGTTGAGAACGGAAAGTCTGAAAATTTGTTTTTTGAAACAAATAGGCCGCCTTCATTTCTTTTGTGAGCCAAAAAGCCGGCTTCTTCGTCTTTTGATAACCGGATTTTAATGAGGTGAAGTTCCAAATCGATATGCGTAAAAACGTGGCGGATACTTTTGCCGAAACTTTCCCACTCTCCTTTGACAGGGAAAAGAATGTCATCCAATTGCTCGCGCCCGCCTTCGACGGCTGACCACGGGAATTCCGTCAGGCCGTGGAGAAGGCCTTTTTCCGTCCTCTTCCTGATGAAAACGTCGCCGCGTTCATTTTCAATCCAAAACAATTTTCCGATTTTATCGACCTTTTGAAGCTTTTCAATCAGAGGAATTTGGTCGATGCTCCCTTCTTTTAAGGCGGCGCAGCTTTCGCTGAAAGGACAGGAACCGCAATCCGGATTTTTCGGCGCGCAGACTGTCGCGCCGAGGTCCATAATCGCCGACGTGTAATCGGCTGCCCTTTGTTCCGGCATCAGGCTTTGCGCTTTTTCTCTGATTTTCGGGAGGCTGACGGCGGTACTTTCCCGAATGCCGTAAAGGCGGGAAATGACGCGAATGACATTGCCGTCAACAACAGCTACCGGCAAATCAAAAGCAAGCGAAGAAATGCTGGCGGCTGTATACGGGCCGATGCCGGGAAGTTTCAAAAGTTCCCCGTGGGTTTTCGGGAATTCGCCGCCGGTATTTTCAACCAGATAACGAGCGCATTCGTGAAGTTTTCGGGCGCGGGTGTAGTAACCAAGACCCTGCCACATCAGAAAAACATCTTCAATATCGGCTTTTGAAAGCGTTTGAATGTCGGGAAACCTTTCCATAAACCGGTGAAAATAAGGAATAACCGTTTTTATCGTCGTCTGCTGAAGCATAATTTCAGAAACCCAAACCATGTAAGGGTCGGAATGGGCGCCGCGCATCCGCCACGGCAAATCGCGGCCGGAACGGTCATACCAATCAAGCAGAGCGCCGGATAAGTCAGTAGAACGGCTCTTCATAATATCTTTCAAACAATTTCGGGCAAATCACTTCAAGCGTTTTCGGGTCGTCTTCATCCCAATTCAGTTCGATTTCAAGAATGGAAAAATCATCCTCAAAGGAGTCTAAGACTTCGTAGAAATCGTCTTTTCCGGTAATTTCTTCATAGGCATCCAGCGTCGCGTACAGGATTTCCTCATTTTCGGGATAATCCGTTTCATCCGCCTGTTCAAAAACATCAATCAGAGAATCGGGGTTTTCAAGCGCGGCTTCGTAAACGGCGCGCCCTTTAGATATCAGCCAAGCGCGGAAATAGTCAAAGCCGTCATCGGAACAGCCGCCGCAGACAATGAACGCCGCCGCCCACAATTCAGAGCTGTAAGAGGCTTCCAAAAATTTATCAAGACGGTAATCGAAGCCGAAAATTTCATCAACAGTCATTGCCGCCAGTATGTCGGTTAAATTGTCCAGCTGGTCTTGAGGGTCGTCGGCCTTGGAAAGCTCAATGATTTCCCAAAATTTATCCTCACTCATGAGATTCTCACGGGAGCCGCGGGTTGGTTTATCGGAAGACATGAAATTCAACTCTTTTGTTGTAATGATTCGGTAATGAGATTCGGTAATGATTTTGTTCGATTACGGTTATTGTGAACGGTTGTAAGATTACGGTTATTGAGAACGGTTGTTCGATTTCGGTTATTGAGAACGGTTGTTCGATTTTGGTTATTGAGAACGGTTGTTCGATTTTGGTTATTGAGAACGGTTGTTCGATTTCGGTTATTGAAAACGGTTGTTCGATTTCGGTTATTGAGAACGGTTGTTCGATTTTGGTTATTGAGGACGGTTGTTCGATTACGGTTATTGAGGACGGTTGTTAGATTACGGTTATTGAGAACGGTTGTTAGATTACGGTTATTGAAAATGGTTGTTCGATTTCGGTTATTGTGAACGGTTATTCGATTGCGTTTATTTGATAACGATTGTTCAATCTCTGTGATTCGCTTTCCGGCTGAATGATCACTCATCGGGCTGAATCGCTTTTTTGATTTCTTCAATGTCGGCGTCAATCACTTTCTTAAAGTCGGGGTCATTGCGAATTGATTCGTAATCCAAATCTTCTTTGGCCCATTCGCGCGCTTCTTCGTTGACGTTGATCGCTTTTCTCAAATATTTCAGACTCTGTTCTTTTTCGCCGACGACGGCTAATATACCGCCGACGCGGAACCACGAATCAGGTAAATCCGGGATGAGCTTGATTGCCATGCTGAAAGCTTCTTTGGCGTCATCGGTTTGTCCGATTTTCAAGAGGAGATGGCCTTTATCGTACCATGCTTCTTTGTTTGACGGGTCGATTTGAATAACGGTGTCAAACGCCTTGATCGCGTCGTCATATTTCTCAAGCTGAGCCAAAGCCAAAGCTTTGTTGAAAGCCGCGCCGAAATTGTTGCTCTCTTTTTCAAGAACCGAATCATAAGCCAAAATCGCTTTTTCAAATTCTTTCAATTGAAGGAAAGCCGTGCCTTTGTTAAAAGCCGCGTCAGTGTTTCCGCTGTCCGCGTCAAGCGCTTTGTCGTAGCTCTCAACCGCCTCTTGAAAAAAACCGAGTTCGGATTGGATGACGCCTTTGTTGTAGTAAGCGTCGCTGTCCTGCGGGTTGATTTTAACAGCCATGTCATAAGCGTCAATCGCTTCGTAAAAACGGCTGAGGGAATGAAGCGTCAATCCTTTGTTATACCAAACGTCACCGTTTTCAGGCTCTTTTTCAAGGATTTCCTCATAATATTCAAGCGCTTTTTCGCGCTCGGAAAGCTGATGTAACATATACCCTCTGTCTGAAGCGGGCGCGGATTCATAGCCGGCGTCTTCAAACGCCGCCGCGTTTTCCTGCTCAGACGGGGAAAGGTCATTGTTTTTTGCCGCATTATTTTCTGCCATTATATAAGCCTCATATGATTTCAATTGTCAAACGTTTTAATCTTTTAATCTTTTCATCTTTTAATCTTTGTGCCTAAAAATTGCTTCCTTCGCTTTTATAACGGTTTTTACTTTTCAACGATTCCTGATTTTTCATGATTTATACTTTTTCATGGCATAGGAAGGATGCACACATTCGAAAGACGAGAGCCGGAAGACGCCCGCCCGCAGAACCTTTGTTTTTTTGAAAATGAATTGCGGCCGGGACAAAAAAGAGAGGTTCGATTTTGAAAAATATTAAAAATATTACTGTCAGTAATATGTGAGTGTAACGATTATATACTATGTCTTCATAAATTAAAGTCCTGATTTCGGGAGTTTAATTAATAGAAGCGGCCGGCTCAGAATCCGGCGTGTAAAACGGCATGGTATGCCGATGAGAAAGAAGAAAAAGAAGAGGAAGATGAGGAAATTCACATGAGTCAAAGAAACATCTGTGTTGAACAGTATTTGGAAACACCGATTGAAAAACAGCAAATCGAATTGGTCGAACGCAAAGGTATCGGCCATCCGGACAGCATCGCCGACGGCCTTGCCGAATCCGTCAGCCGCGCTCTTTGTAAGGAATATATTGACAAATGCGGCGTCATTCTTCATCACAACACGGATGAGACTCAAATTGCGGCCGGCCACTCCATTCCGCGTTTCGGCGGCGGCAGCGTGATTCATCCCATTTACATCTTATTAGTCGGCCGCGCCACGAAAGCCTTTAACGGCGTCGACATCGCAACCGACACGATTGCGCTGAAAACCGCCCGCCGATATTTAAAAGAGACACTTCCGAATTTGGATTTGGAATCCGATATTGTTTTGGATTGCAAATTCGGCCGCGGTTCTTCTGACTTGTCCGATGTTTTCGGCCGCCCGGGATATGTTCCGATGGCGAACGACACGTCTTTCGGCGTCGGGCACGCGCCTTTTTCCGAACTTGAAAATATCGTTTACAACACCGAACGCTCTTTGATTGAAGACCTGAAAAAGAAAAGAGGCATGCAAGCCGTCGGCGAAGACATCAAAGTCATGGGCCTTCGAAACGGCGAAGATATCACATTAACAATCTGCTGCGGCATGGTTGACAAATATATCGACGACATCGGCGCTTACATCAGCTATAAAGAACAAATACAAAATTATGTCGAAGACTTGGCGGCAAAGTATACGAACAGAAAGGTTTCTGTTTTCATCAACACCGCCGACGACATCAAAAGCGAATCCGTCTTCTTGACCGTGACCGGCACATCCGCCGAAATGGGCGATGACGGTTCCGTCGGCCGCGGCAACCGTTCCAACGGTTTGATTACGCCCAACCGCCCGATGAGCATGGAAGCGACAAGCGGCAAAAACCCGATCAACCACATCGGTAAAATCTACAACCTCATGTCAACGCAAATCGCCCGAAGAATCGCCGCTGAAATCGACGGCATCGATGACGTTTACGTCAAACTTCTGTCCCAAATCGGCAAACCGATTGACCAGCCGCTCGTGGCAAGCGTTCAAATCAGCGTCAAAGACGGCGTCAAATTCGATTCCATGAGAAAAGAAGCGGAAGGAATCGTCGACGAATGGCTTTGCGATACAAAAAAGATCACGGAAATGGTTTCAAAGGGAGAATTGAACACCTTCTGAGCACATTTCAAAAACGTTTTCAAAAAATATACCAATGTACCTGAAATTGCGGCCAAAAGTGAAGGCCGCAATTTAAAATTAATTGATTTTTCTCTTTCTCGTTTTTCTCTATTTTCTCTTTCTCGTTTTTCTCTATTTTCTCTTTTATTTCGTTTTTCTTTATTTTCTCTTTTATTTCGTTTTTCGTTTTTAATCAACAACCGCGCCGTAATTAGCCGAACGGACTGTTCTCCTGTATTTTTTAAGATAACCCGCCGCCGGTTTTTCGATGGGCGTAAATCGTTTTCTGCGTTCTTCCATGACATCTTCGCTGACAAGAACGTTCAGAGTTCGGTTCGGGATATCAATTTCGATGATGTCGCCGTCGTAAACGTAACCGATCGGCCCGCCTTCTGAAGCTTCGGGGGACACGTGGCCGATGCAGGGGCCGCGCGTGCCGCCGGAAAAGCGGCCGTCTGTGACGAGCGCGACGGATTCGATCAAACCGAGACCGGCGATTGCGGATGTCGGCGACAGCATTTCGCGCATGCCGGGGCCGCCTCTCGGGCCTTCGTAACGAATGACGACGACGTCGCCGGCTTTGATTTTGCCGGCAAGGATTGCGTCCATTGCGGCTTCCTCGCCGTCAAAAACGCAGGCGGGGCCTTTGTGCTTCATCATTTTTTCACTCACGGCGGCTTGTTTGACAACGGAGCCGTCCGGCGCGAGATTTCCTTTCAAAATAGCGATGCCGCCCTCTTTGTGAACGGGATTGGCAACGGTTTGAATGATTTGCTGATTCGTCTTCGGGTTGACCAAAACCATACTTTTCAGGTTTTCGCCGACGGTTTTTCCGTTGACCGTCATTTCATTCATTTCAACGCTGTCGCCGAGACGGTCAAGCACGGCATAGATGCCGCCTGCGCGGTCAAAATCCGTCATAAACCAAGAACCGGCGGGGCGAAGCGATATAAGGTGAGGCGTCGTCAGGCTGAGCCTGTTAAAGTCATCCAGCGTCAGGCAAAGGCCAAAAGCGCCGGCAATCGCCGGCAAATGAAGCGCCGTGTTGCTGCTGCCGCCAATCGCCATGTCAATCATCACCGCATTTTCAAATGATTTGGATGTCACGATTTTGCGGGGCGTCAATCCTTCCTTGACCATTTCCACGATTCGAGAGCCGGACTCTTTGGCAAGCCGGATTTTGCTCGCATCAACCGCCGGAGACGTCGCGCACCCGGGAAGCGACATGCCGAGCGCTTCGGTCATACAGGCCATTGTGTTGGCGGTAAACATGCCTGAGCAAGAACCGCATCCGGGGCAGGCGTGGTTTTCCATCATATTCAGCTTTTCTTCGGTGATTTGTCCGTTCTTGACGGCGCCGACCAATTCAAACATGGAAATCAAATCCATCTTGCCGTCGTCGGCAAAGCCGGGCTGCATCGGGCCGCCTGTCACGACAATCGCGGGAATGTCAAGCGCGCCGGCCGCCATCAGATGCGCCGGAACGATTTTGTCACAGGACGGAATCAAAACCATGCCGTCAAACTGGTGGGCGCGAATCATCACTTCAATTGTGTCTTGAATCAATTCCCGGCTCGGGAGGGAATACTTCATACCCACGTGCCCCATGGCAATTCCGTCGCAGACACCGATTGTCTGAAACTCGAACGGAACGCCGCCGGCATTTCGGATACCCGCTTTGACAGCCTCCCCGATTTTATCCAAATGAATGTGACCGGGAACGATTTCGTTTTTGGAATTAACGACCGCGATGAACGGTTTTCCCATTTCCGAATCGGTCAGTCCCAAAGCTTTCAGCAAAGAACGGTTTGCCGCTCTTTCAAGTCCTTTTTTTGCGTTATCGCTGTTCATAATCGTCGCCGTTGTGTAAAAATTATTTAAGAATAAATTATCAGAGATATAAAAAGCAATAAAGATGTATTAAAACTGTTGTGTTGCCGGCCGCCGCCGTTACAAACTCGCCTGAAATAAGAAATAGGGCAGAAACATGGCAGAAACTCATGACAGATAAGCCATGCCGGAAACTCACTTCTCTTTTGAATCCGTCTCGGACTTCGCCCGCTCGTATTCGTCTTCGGATTCCTCTTTTTCGGCTTCTTCGCCGATGCGCCGGACTTTGGTCATGACGTTTTTGCTGTAAGCGTTCATGACGTCTTTTTGCGTGATGATTCCGACCATCTTTTTCGAGTTGGACTTCGTGACGACGGGGAGGCGGGAAACGTCGTTGCTGACCATCCGGTCCAAAATGACATCCAGTGTTTCAAACGGATAGGCGACAATCATGTCGGTGGTCATTATGTCTTTGATTCGCTGTTCTTTGTTATCGGGATCCACCCGCTCCTGCATGTCTTCAATTGTGACAAGGCCGGTCAGCTCTCCGCTGCGGTTAAGCACGGGGAAGCCGGCGTGTTTGCTGCTTTGCATGATTGCGTTTAACGCTTCAATTGTGTTGTCCTCAAAAATCGTTTGCGGGTGCGCGTACATTGAGTCTTTGACAAGAATGGATTCCATCACGTCGATTTCGCGGCCGTCGCGAATGTTGTAACCCTTGCGCCTGAGCATTTCCGTAAAGATGTTGTCGCGATTAAAGGCGCGGGCAACCGCGTTACTGAGAATGCAGGCCGTCATGAACGGCAGAATCAAACCGTAATCCTGCGTCATTTCCATCAGCAAAACGATAGACGTAAACGCGGCGTTGGATGTTCCGGCAAAAACGGCGCCCATGCCCGCAAGCGCGTAAGCGCCCTGACTGATTGACAGACTCGGGAAAAGCATATCGCAAACGAGGCCGAAAGCCGCGCCGAGCATCGCCCCGACAAACATGGCAGGGACAATGGACCCGCCGGCGCCTTTGGAACCGATTGTGAATGAAAAGGCGATCGTTTTTAAAACCATCAGTGAAAGCAAGAGAACGATCGGGAACGGGTTAGCCGTCACTTCGACAATGACATCGTAGCCGAGACCCAGAACTTGCGGGAAGTAATAACCGATAATGCCGACCAAAAGGCCGCCGATGGCGGGCTTGAATAAACTGTTGATATTGACTTTTTGAAAACGTTCGCGGACAAAGTAAAAACATTGAATGAAAAGAACGGAAGCGATCCCCGCGAAAATGCCGAGAATCGGGAACAGCCAGAATTCATAAAGAGGCTGATGCAGGCTGTAATGAGGAAAACTGAGAACGTCTGAGCCAAAAAAAGCCTGATAAACCAAGGTTGAAAAGATAGAGGAAAGCACAATCGGGATGAATGTTTTGGCTTCGAGTTCCCCGAAAACGACTTCAACCGCGAAAACGACGCCGGCAAGCGGCGCATTGAAAGCGGCGGAAATGCCGGCGGCGGCGCCGCAGCCGAGATAAACGCGAAGACTTTTCCCGCGCTGATTAAAAATTTTAGAAGCGAGCGACCCCGCGCCCGCGCCCATCAAAACGCCGGGCGCTTCTTTGCCGGCCGAACCGCCCGTTCCGATTGTAATCACGGACAAAAACGCCTCCCCGAGCGCATATTTCGTTTTCAGGCGCCCCCCGTGAAGGGCGGAAGCTTCAATGACGCTTTCGACCCCGTAATGCGTTTTTAAGTAATACTTACGAATAACACCGACAGCAAGGCCGCCAATCATCGGAACAGCGATAAGCCCCCAGCGCGGAATCCCGTAATAATCCAAAATACTGCTCCCGCCGTAAAAAGCGTTGCTCAAACCGTTCAAAAGAAGCGTATAGATACCGATTAAAACGCCGGTTAAAATACCGATAATAATGGCAATCAGCGACACCTTCATTGTCGGCGTATAGAATTTCTTCAAATATGCCTTGAGAGAGAAAATCCTGTCATCAAAAGATTTCCCGGGACCGCCGTCATGAAAAAAAGAACCGTCTGCCAACCTGAACCAACCGTAAATGTTTCAATCGAGATGAATGATGCCGATAAATGAATGTGAACAGCATCAATAAGCATCAGTAAATATGATGGATATGAATGAATTTGAACGAATGTGAATGAATGTGAATGAATGTAAACCAATATGAACGAATGTGAATGAAACAGACACCCTGCGTCAGTTTCCAAAAAAACGTTTTGATACAAAATAATGCCGGAACATATTAAATGTTCGGTTCGCCTTATCAAAAGCCTGTCTTTTATTCCACAATTTTAATCCGAAACAGAATAAAAATCGCTGCAATAACCGCCGTCGCCAGCAGTAATCCCCCTATTATTTTGAGAAGACTGATAATGGGCAACCGCTCTAAAAACGTTTTTTTGTCAGTGACAGTGAATGTTCCGGTGTTGTAAATATCACCGCTGCCTTCAGGTGAGTTGCCTGTGAATACGCCGTAGTCGTTGTTGAAAATCGTACCGTTTCCGGCAACTGTCCCGTAGTTCCTAAACAACCGACTGTTGTCGATATTTCCGGAATTGTTAATCTTATTGTAATTGACAAACATACCGTTGCTGTTAATCGTACCGCTGCTGTTAATCGTGCCGCTGTTGAAAATATTGCCGTCGTTGGTAACTGTACCATTGTTGAAAATCTGACCGCCTTTTGTAATCAATCTGCCGCTGTTCCGAATTGTGTAGCCGCGGCGATTGATAATATCACCGGTGCCGTGGTTGTTGATCGTGCCGCTGTTGTCAATATGGCCGCTGTTATCAATTGTGCCGCTGTTGTCAATCGTACCGTTATTGTTAATCGGACCGCTGTTGGAAATCAAGCCGCCGTTGTTAATCGTGCCGCCGTTGATAACCCTACTGCCGTAATTGGAGACAATACTGCCGCCACTATTGATATCAATCGTGCCGCCGTTGGTAACCCATCTGCCGTTATTGATAGTAAGACTGCCTCCTCCATTGACAATAATACTGTTGCCGCTATTGATAACAATCGTACCGCCATTGGTAACCCTGCTGCTGCCATTGATAACAATTATGCCGTCGTCATTGATGAGAATCATGCCGCCGTCAGCAAACCAGCTGCCGTTATTAATGGTGATACTGCCGCCGTCATTGAGGACAATCATGTGTTTGATTTCAAACGTACAGCCGTTAGGGATAGTAATGTTGCCGGTTATCGTAAAATAGGAAGTCGTTGTAATTTTTACAGCATCGTCCGCATTGAGAGCGGCAATCAGATCTTGCTGACTCGCTGCATAATAGTGTGCCGCCGGCGCCGCCTGCATGAAACCCGGCAGCAATGCCAGAATAAGAATAAGCGTCAATAAAAGCAAAAGAATTCTTTTGATGAATTTGCTTTTGTTCATTTCCGATACCCTCTGTCATCCCTTATTTTCCAACAGTTTGTTAAAATGAATGTTTAATTAAAAATGTGTTATAAAAAATATTAAATTTGATGCAGCACCATAAAATAACATAGTACATGTCAAAATAAATGAACCCCATGCAATTTGCCGAAGACTGAGCATACCTTTCTTATAAATTAAACAATAAGCAAGATACAATCCAAAAAGAATTGGGATGATGCCTATATACGGATTCTGATAATTAATTGTTCCAAGAATTATTAAAACTGCAAAAGACAGAACAGTTATGGCAGTTAAGCATAAAGTAACTCTGCCAATCTCTTTTTCCTTATTTTGAAGTAAGGTTGCATACGAATAATAGAATGTGGTAAACGGAAGTATGTAAAAAAACAAAAACTTTAGGTTTTCTATAATATTTACACGCTCATACGGCCCATATGGACTATATGGACTAAACGGCCCATATGGACCATAAAGTCCTCCCAGAGTATGGCATAAGAATGCAATACAACATGCTGTAAACCCGACACCGTAAAGAAAAAACCTCATTTCAAAATTATATTTTTTCTTCAGAACAGAATAAAGAATAATATGAAAAATAAGACCTGTGATGCACAAGATGAGTGGTATTAATTCTATTATCACCTCTCGATGGGTGAGGAACTCATTGGCTATTCCGATCTGTGTATAAGTAACGACAATACCTGACAATAGATATGACAGAATAAAACATTCTATTAAAGGTATTATGTGCCGCTTCTTTGATATTTTGATTTCAGTATTATTCCGAAGACGGATGAAAACAGCTGCAATCACTGCCACCGCCAGCAACAATCCCCCTATTATTTTGAGAAAATCGATCGTGTTCAAGCGTTCAAAAGATGTTCTGTCGTCAGTGACTGTGAATGTTCCGGAGTTGTGAATAGAACCGCTGCCTGTGGGCGAAAAACCTGTAAATATGCCGCTTTCGTTGTTGTAAATCGTACCGTTGCTGGCAAATTTTCCGTTGTTGGCAAACAGGCCATCGTTGCCGATATGTCCATAGTTGTTAATCCTTCCGTCATTGACAAACGTGCCGCTGCTGTTAATCCCGCCTCTGTTGTCAATCCTTCCATTTTCGCGGTTGGTAACCGTTCCATCGCTGTGAATCATACCGGCGTTTGTAATCATTCCGCCGTTGTTGTTCGTGATCACACCGTTGCCGATATTGAAAATATTACTGACGCTGTGGCTGATAATCGTGCCGCTGTTATCAATCGTGCTGTTGACATTGTGAGTTGTGTCGCCGTTGAGGATCCTGCCGTAGTTGGCAATCGTGCAGTCTTTGTTGTTGATAATCGTGCCGCTGTTGTAGTTAGTAAACGTTCCGCCGCCGTTGTTATTAAACGCGCCGCCGTTGTTGTTGGTAATCACGCCGCAGTTGTCAATCCAATAGGAATTGCTAATCGTTCCGCTGTTGGTAATCATGCCGCTGGTGTCAATCGTGCTTCTGTGATGGTTGTGAATCATGCCGCTGTTGTCAATCGTGCTGCCGCGATGGTTGATAATACTGCCGCCGTTGTCATCTGTGTCGCCATTGGTAATCGTACCGAAGTTGAGAATTTGGTTGTCGTTGGTAATCGTGCCTGTGTTGTCAATCCGTCCACCATTGGAAATAATGCCGCCGTTGGTAATCGTGCCTGTGTTGTCAATTCGTTCACCATTGGAAATAATGCCGCCGTTGGTAATCGTGCCGGTGTTGTCAATTCGTCCATTGTTGGAAATAATGCCGCCGTTGTTGTTAACAATTGTACCGCCATTTGTAACCGTACTACTGTTACCAATATCAATAATGCCGCCGCTATTGATGGCAATCATGCCGCCGCAGACAACCCTGCTGCCGTTATTAAGAAAAATGCCGCCATCGCTATTGATGACAATACTGCCGTTGTTGATAGCAAGACTGTCGCTGCCATTAATGATAATCGCGTGTCCGATTTCAAACGTGCAGTTGTTAGGAATGGTGATACTGCCGGTTATCGTAAAATCGGAAGCCGTTGTAATTTTTACGGCATCACCCGCGTTGAGAGCATCAATCATATCTTGCTGACTCGCTGCATTGTACTCTGCCGCCAACGCCGCCGGCATGAAGCCCGGCAGCAGTGTCAGAATAAGAATAAGCGTCAATAAAAGCAAGAGAATTCTTTGGATGAATTTGCTTTTGTTCATTTCCGATACCTTCCGTCATCCCTTATTTTCCAACGAAATCGATCTCATAAATTAATGAATCATATGGAAGTAAATGAAAAAACCGCATACATATTACGTTATTCTGTTTATTTTATTGAAATTGATATCTGAGTGCCTAAATTATTAAAAAATCTTAAAGATGATAAGTTTATCTTCGAGAAATAAAGACACTGCCTCATTCAGTTTTCAGAAAATAACGAGAAAGAGGACGGTTTGTTACAAACTTCAAACAAACTTCAAAAAAACATCAAACATGCTTCAACACGCCTTAAACATGCTTTAAACACGCCTTATTCACATCTTATTCACGCCTTATTCACATCTTATTCACACATCAAATCCGTTCCATATCGGAGCACATTAGATTTATATACGTCAACCCCACTATCTTTTATTTTAAGTTAAATTGGTTGAATTTTCAATCGGAATAGGCTTTATGAGACGTTGTCTTTAGAAGTAAAAGTGAACGGCGGCGCTTACGAATTCATCGGTTCGGTGAATTCGTCGGCAGGATTAAACCGCATACGGTCAAACAAAATCAGGCTGGATTCAAATGAAATATATTATCGTAACGGGCGGAGTGATCAGCGGTCTTGGAAAAGGCATCACGACAGCGTCGATTGGAAGAAACCTGAAAAACAGAGGCTACAAAGTTACGGCCATCAAAATCGACCCGTATCTGAATATCAACGCCGGCATCATGACGCCGCTCCAGCACGGTGAAATCTGTGTCCTAAACGACGGCGGCGAAGTCGATTTGGATCTTGGGAATTATGAACGCTTTTTGGACGTCGATTTAACGGCGGACCACGATATCACAACCGGCAACGTTTATTCCACTGTTCTTGAACGCGAGCGCCGCGGCGAATTCCTCGGCAAAACCGTTCAAATCATTCCTCACATTACAAACGAAATCAAAAATAAACTCAGAACAGCCGCGAAAAGAAGCGGCGCCGATGTTTGCCTGATTGAAATCGGCGGCACGGTCGGCGACTACGAAAGTATGTTTTACATGGAAGCTATTCGCCAAATGAGGAACGAAGAGCCCCAGGGCAATATGAAATTCGTTCACGTGACATTGTTCTTTGACGACACGCAGGGCGAGCAAAAAACAAAACCGACGCAGCACTCCGTCAGAGAAATGAGAACGCTCGGTTTGTCTCCCGATTATATCATCGGCCGGTCTTCTTTCCCTTTGAAAAAGGAAACGAAAGAAAAAATCTCTCTTTTCTGCGACGTCCCCGAAGAGTGCGTGATCAGCGCTTACGACGTCAAAATATTATATGAAGTTCCGAAAATCATTGACAGTCAGGGTTTGACGGACCATTTGATCAAGGCGCTTAACCTTCAGCCTCCCGAAAATCCGCCCGAATCGGGCTGGGACGAAATGGTTGACAAAATGAAGATTGTGGCGGCTACGCCGGATTCGGAAGCTGTTCGTCTTGCAATCGTCGGCAAATACACAGAATTGCCCGACTCTTACATCAGTGTTTTTGAAGCCGTCAAACACGGCTCAACCGCCGCCGGCATTAAGGCCACCGCGGTTTTGGTCAGTTCGGAAAAAATCGAGGATGACGTCTCCGTTTTGGAAAATCTGAAAAACTACGACGGCATTATCATCCCCGGCGCGTTTGGCGAAAGAGGCGCGAAAGGCATGATTCAAACGGCGAAGTTTGCCCGCGAAAACGACATCCCGTTCCTCGGAATCGGATTCGGTATGCAGGCAGCGGTGATTGACTTCGCGCAGAACGTTGCCGGTCTGAACGGCGCCAACACGACAGAACTGGACATGGAGACTGAGTATCCCGTCGTTGACGTCACATCCAAAAAATTAGACATTTCAGGATTCAGAGGCGTCATGAAAGTCGGCGAATACGAAGTCGCGATCAAAGACGACACGTTGGCCAAAATGATTTACGGCAGAGACGCCATTTCCGAAAGATTCAGAAACAGATACGAAATCAATAATGATTACGTCAAAATTCTCGAAGAAAAAGGCATGGTCTTTTCCGGTGAGATCAACGGCATGAAACAAATCGTTGAATTGCCCGAAAAGAAATTCTTCATCGGCACCCTGTACCATCCCCAATTCAAATCCAGACCGCAAAGAGCGGAACCTCTTTTCACAGAATTGGTCAAAGCGGCAAAAGAAAACCGGAAATGAACATTATTTCTCTTTTTTTCTTTTTCCGTTCTCAAACAAACGCGGACGGACACATGTCCCAAATCGCGCAAACGTCGCATTTCGGTTTCTTTGCTTCGCAAACGCGGCGCCCGTGGAATATTAATGTCAGAGATAAGTTGTCGTAATCCTCTTTTTTCGCCAGCTTCATCAGGTCTTGTTCAATCTTTTCGGGGTCTTCCTGCTCGGTTAAACCGATTTTGCCGGTCAACCGTTTCACGTGCGTGTCAACGGCGATTCCGTCATTGATTCCAAAACCGCGGGACAAGACGATGTTGGCGGTTTTGCGGCCGACGCCCGGCAGTTTTGTCAGCTCTTCCATTGTGTTTGGAACGGCGCCCCCGTAATTTTTCAAAACGGCGTTGGCGCAGCCGATGATGTGTTTTGTCTTTGAATTGAAAAATCCGGTGGAATAGATATCCTTTCCGAATTCGGCGGGGTCGGCGCGGGCGTAATCTTCAACCGTTTTGTACTTTTTAAACAAAACCTTTGTCACCGAGTTGACCTGCCTGTCTGTGCACTGTGCCGACAAAATCGTGGCGGCTAAGATTTCAAACGGCGTTTCAAAATTCAATTCGACTTCGGGTTTGGGATAAAGCTGTTGCAAAATTTCCCAAACGGCATTGAAATTAGCGCGGTTGTCGGGCTTTTTTGAAATCGGGAATGGCGGCAATTCAAAAAGCGGCGCCGGCTTAATTGTTCGTTTGACAGCCGGCATTTCCGTGATTGTCCGGCGCGGTGACTCCGTGTCGGGATTGCCGGCGGATTTTCGAAACGGAACAGGCGCGGGTTTGGTGGCGGCGGGTTTGGCGGCTACGGGTTTGGCGGCGGCGGGTTTGACGGCGGCGGTTTTAGCGGCTGCGGGTTTGGCGGCGGCAGGTTTTGCGGCGGCGGTTTTTGCGGCGGCGGGTTTAGCGGCGGCGGTTTTGGCGGCGGCGGGTTTTGCGGTGGCGGTTTTGGCGGCGGCGGTTTTGGCGGCGGCGGGTTTTGCGGTGGCGGATTTGGCG
>WRCE01000019.1 GCA_009784005.1 Candidatus Methanimicrococcus labiotermitis | reverse complement strand
TCATTTTTCTTATTTGTTGAATAAAACGGATGTTTCATTTTTGTTATTCTTCAAAAAGTTCAAGTACGACCGCAATTTCGGATTTCGGGAGCGAAGCGGACGAAAGACGAAAATGCGGCGCACGACTTATTCTCATCAATAGCATCATTATCATCATTATAAACTGACAATATAACTGACAATATAACTGACAATATAACTGACAATATAACTGACAATATAAATGACAATATAAATGACAATATAAATGACAATATAAATGACAATATAAATGACAATGAAAAACGGCAATAAACTGACAATATAACTGACAATATAACTGACAATGAAAAACGGCAATAAACTGACAATAAACTAATGACTGCATCAGCAAATAATGATAATAGCCGTTCATCCCGATTCCGTTCTTCGCTGCGCTCAGACCGGAATTCGTAATGAACGGTCGGTATTCTTTATTTGAGCATCTTTTGTATCTTTTGCCGGTTCATGTAGACAAACACTGCCAAAACCAACAGCAGCAACAAAAGAAGCAGCCAGAGCCATGTCCAAGATTTGCCGCCGTTCAGCGCCACCTCTTCTTCTTCTTCTTCCTCTTCAATCTCCGGTTCAGACGTTGCGGGCGGTTCAGACGTTGTTGGCGGTTCATTGGTGACGGGCGGGCGGTCAACACTGCGGTTCTCTCGAATCGTCGCGTTACCGAATCCGGGTCCGCCGCCTCTGCCGTCGTCGCCGTTGTCGTCGCCGGGGCCTTCTGCTTTCACCCAAACGAAGCTGTCGCCGTCGGTGTATTCAAGATAGCCCTGTTTGGAGGAAGGAACGTTATTGTCGTCGATGAAATAAGCAGTACCATTGAGTTCGATATAAATTGTGTCAATCGGCATCGAAATGATTCCGTCGATGGTGACCATGGAATCGTTTTCTGCCAGTACGCCGATGTCGGTGCCTGTCACATCGCCGCCTATGTTTACGGTCGAATTTTGGACAGCTGCGCCGATTTCGCCTGTCACATCGCCGTCCACGTTGACGATTGAATTAATGCCCAGTACGCCGATGCCGATGCCGATGCTTGTCACATCGCCGCCCACGTTGACGGTCGAATTATCAGCATGTACGCCGGCGTTGTCGCCTGTCACGTTGCCGTTCACGGTTATGAACGAACCGCCTGCATAGACGCCGACGTCATTGCCTGCCGCGTCGCCGCCCACGTTGACGGTCGAAAATTCGAGATATACGCCGGCGCTGTCGCCTGTCACATCGCCGCCCACGTTTATGAGCGAATAATGGGCATTTAAACCGATGTCGTTGCTTGTCACATCGCCGTCCACGCTGACGATTGAATCAATTGCCTGTACACCGATGTTGTTGCCTGTCACGTCGCCGCCAACGTCGACGATCGAATCCTCGGCCTGTACGCCGATGCCGTTGCCTGTCACGTCGCCGACCACGTCTACGAACGAATTACCGGTGGCCCATACGCCGGTCATGTTTCCGGTCACATTGCCGCCGACTGTTACGGTCGCATCGATAAAGGCATGGACGCCATGAGAACCGCTGCTGTTTGTCACGTCGCCGCCAATGTCTGCGATTGCGCCGTAATACACAGCGACGTCGCCTGTGACGTTGCCGCCAATCGTGACGGACGAAGAGTTTCCGGCAGCAACGCCGCGAGAACCGCTGCTTGCCACATCGCCGCCAACGCTGATGACCGAGTCGAGTTCGGCCGATACGCCGCCGGCTGCACCCGTCACATTGCCGCTCACCGTAACGGACGCACGATTGGCATACACGCCAAATCCGTCACTCATCACGTTTGTCACCATGGCGTTGCCGCCGGCAGTCGCATTGACACCGCCTTTGGACGAATCCCGACAGATGACATTGAACTCGCCCGTGCCGCCGTCAATCAAATTGACTTCGCCGCCCGCGCCGGTCACTTCAAGAGCGTCTCCTTGTGTTGATGTCACGTTAAAGACATAGCCGGTGACGTCAAAGGTGATTTTTATGTCGTCCACAAAGATGCCTGAATTATAATCCAGGTCAACCAGAAGCTTGATGGTCTGACCGGTCAAAACGTCATCCAGCGCGTCAGCCAAATCGTGATATCGAACGCCGGTTTCAACGATTTCGCAGACAAAGGCTTTGACCCAGACAAAGTTGGTACCATCGGTGTATTCCAAATAGCCCGGCACGGTTGAGCCGACGAAAATACCTTCATCCTTCTTAATGGTAGTATAAACTCCGCCATCGGAAAGAATAACATACTCATTGGCGGCGCCTGAATGAGATAAAATTCCGTCAATGTAAATTTTGCTGCCGTCGTTTGCAGTCACGCCCGTTATAACGCCTGTCACATTATTATTGACAGTGACGGTTGAATCCACGGCAACCACACCGCCGGTACCCCCTGTCACATCGTTATAGACGATGACGGTTGAATTATCGGCAACAACACCGACTATGCCGCCCGCCGCGTTGTTATGGACGATAACGGTTGAATCATCATCGGCAAACACACCGTACCGGATGCTGCCCGTCGCATCGTTATGGACGGTAACGGTTGAATCGTAGGCAAACACACCGATTGAGTCGCCCGCCGCGTTACTGACTTCGACATTCGAATACATGGCGTTCACACCTGCAAAATCAGTCGCGGTGCTGATAACATTGAGTTCGCCGCTGCCTGCCGACAATGCCACGCCGCCGTTTACGACTTCCAGCGCATCCGTTGTATCGGATGTCACGGTCAAGATGTAATCGCCGACGTCAAAAGTGATAGATTTTCCGATAATAGTGATACCTTGGTTGTAATCAAAAGAAACCAGAAGCTTGATGGTCTGACCTGTCAAAACGTCACCCAGCGCGTCGCCCAAATCATAGTATTGAACGCCGGTTTCAACGATTTCACAGACAAAGGCTTTAATCCAGACATAGCTGACATCATCGGTGTACTCGAGATAGCCCGGCACGGTTGAGCCGGCGTAATCGCCGTCGTCCCGCTCAAAGTAAGAGGGAACGTTGCCATCGTAAAGAATAACATACTCATTGGCGGCGCCGGAATGAGATAAGATTCCGTCAATGTAAATTTTGCCGCCATCGTTGGCAACCACACCGATTTCATCGCTTGTCACATTGTTATAGACGGTGACGGTTGAATTATTGGCCTCCACACCAAACATGCCGCCCGACACATCGTTATGGACGGTGACTGTTGAATCTTCGGCATACACACCGATGTCGCCTCCCTTCACATCGTTATGGACGATGACTGTAGAATTGAGGGCAAACACACCATCCGCGCTGCCCGTCACATTATTTGAGACAGTAACGGTTGAATCTATGGCATCCACACCGACTATACCCGTTACATCGTCAGAGACGGTAACGGTCGAATTTAAGGCATCCACGCCGATTCTGCTGCCCTTCACACTGTTATTGACAGTAACGGTTGAAGAGTCGGCAACCACGCCGTGTGAGAAGGTGCTCGTCACGTTGTTTTCAACGGTGACGGTTGAATTATCGGCTTTCACGCCGGTTGCGCCACTTGCCACATCGTTATTGACGGTGACGGTTGAATTATTAGCCTCCACGCCGATTGCGCCACTCTTCACATCGTTTTTGACGGTGACGGTTGAATCCCTGGCACTCACGCCGTCAGAGAAGAGGCCTGTCACATCGTTATAGACCGTGACGGTTGAACCAAAAGCGGCAACCACTCCGATTGTGCCCGTCACATCGTTTTTAACGACGACGGTTGAATTTTCTGCAACCACACCGAAAACGCCCTTCACATCGTTATTGACGGTGACAGTTGAATTGTTAGCATGCACACCTTCATTGGCGCCCGTCGCATCATTATAGACAGTGACAATTGAACCAAGACCGGCGTGCACTCCGGCTGCGGTGCCCGCCGCATTACTGACTTCGACAGATGAATTTCGGGCCCTCACACCTTCAGAAAATAACTCAGTGCTGACAACATTGAGTTCGCCGGTGTCTGCCGACAATGCCACGCCGCCGTTTGTTACATTCATTCCGTGCGTTGTTGAGGATGTCACGTTCAGGATATAGTCGCCGACATCAAAGGTGATGAACTTTCCTGAAATAGAGATGCCTTGATTATAATCAATTGAGGTCAGGAGCCTGATGGTCTGACCGGTCAAAACGTCATCCAGCGCGTCAGCCAAATCGGTGTATTCCTGCAGAACGGTGACGCCGTCAATGTCAACAATTTCACAGACGACGGCGGCAATCGCCATGACCCAAACGAAACTGTCGGTATCTGTGTATTCAAGATAGCCCGATTTGGAGGAAGGATCGCTGTAGTCGCCGATATCATAAGATACACTGTTGATTTCGATATATGTCCTGCCGGACGGCACCGTTATGATTCCGTCAACGGTGACCTCGGATTCGTTTTCAGCACGAAGGCCGACATCGTTGCTTTCCACGTCGCCGCCGACGTTTACGGTCGAATTATCGGCAGACACGCCAAAGTCGTTGTTTATCACACCGCCGCTCACCGTGATGGTTGAATCGTTGGCAAACACGCCGTATAAGCCACCCGTCACATTGTTATGGACGGTGACGGTTGAATTCCGGGCACCCACGGCCTGACCCATTGGACCTCCCTCCACATCGTTATAGATGACGACTGTTGAATTCAAGGCAACCACACCGTGGTAACCGGCCATCACATCGTTATGGACGGTGACGGTTGAATTTTCGACCCACACGCCTTCTGAGCCACTCGTCACATTGTTATGGACGGTGATAATTGAATTTCGGGCATTCACACCAAACCCGCTGCCCGACACATCGCTGTTGACGGTGACGAATCCGTTATCGGCCAGTACGCCGAACGTACCTCCGGTCACGCTGCCGAGAACCGTTATGACCCCGCCGTTAGTGGCATTGACACCGAAAGAACCGCCGCTGTTTACCACATCGCCGTCAACGTTCACAGTCGCGCTGTAAGACGAAGAGACGCCGCTTGTGACATCGCCGCCAACGTTTACGGTCGTGCTGAAAGACGCAAAAATCTCGCTTGCGACGTCGCCGCCAACCGTAACGGACGTATTGTTTCCGGCATCGATGCCGCGCGGGCCGCTGCTTGTCACATTGCCGTCTACGCTGACGGTTGAATCGAGATTTGCCGACACGCCGTTTCCTGTACCCGTTATATCACCGCTCACCGTGACGGTCGCGCCGATGGCATGCACGCCGAGTCCGTCGCTTATCACGTTTGTCACCGCGGCTTTGCCGCTTGAGACGCTGACAGCGCTTCCTGATGTGAACAGACAAATGACATTAAACTCGCCCGTGCCGCCGTCAATCAAATTGACTTCGCCGCCGGTTTCTACCCGAAGAGCGTTTCCGTTGTCGTATGTCACGTTTAAGACAAAGTCGGTGACATCGAAGGTGATGCTTATGCCGTGCACCAAAATGCCCGTGTCGTAATCAATGTCAACCAAGAGCTTGATGGTCTCGCCGTCTTGAACGTCAGTAAGGGCGTCGCCCAAATCGGTATACTGTTGTAAAACGGTGACGCCGTCAATGCCAATAATTTCACAAACGAAGACGGCAGGCGCCTTCACCCAAACAAAGTTGGTACCGTCGGTGTATTCGAGATAGCCCGGCTCGGAAGAGACACTGTTGTTGTCACTTCTACTCAAATTTGAGATAATTGTGTCTACAATAAGCACAACATACCTATTGTCGGCACCGGAATGAGATAAGATGCCGTCAATGTAAATTTTGCTGCCGGTTTCGGCAGCCGCTCCGATTGCGCCGCCCGTCACATCATTATAGACGGTGATGATTGAATGATGGCCAACCACACCTGCGAAGCTGCCCGTTGCGTTATTATGAACGGTGACGGTAGAAGACCCGGCATTCACGCCTAAGTAGCCTGTCACATCGTTATAGACCGTGACAGTTGAATCCCGTGCAAACACGCCGTCAGAGAGGAAGCCTGTCACATCGTTATAGACGGTGACGGTTGAATTGTCGGCAAACACACCATTGTCGCCCATCGCATGACTGATTTCAACGACTGAATTCAGAGCTTGCAAACCGGCAAAACCGGTCGCGGTGCTGATAACATTGAATTCGCCGGTTCCTGCCGACAAAGCCACGCCGCCGTTTGTTACATTCAGCGCATGCGTTGTTGAGGTTGTCACGTTCAGGTTAAAATCGCCAACGTCAAAGGTGATGGACTTGTCGGTAATTTCGATGCCTTGGTTATAATCGATATCTTCCAGCAACCTGATGGTCTGACCGGTTAAAACATCAGCCAGCGCGCCGGCCAAATCGGTATACTGCTGTAAAACAGTCGAACCGTCTGTATCCACGATTTCACAAACGAAGACGGCAGGCGCCTTCACCCAGACATAGTTGGTACCGTCGGTGTATTCGAGATAGCCCGGCACGGAAGAGACACTGTTGTTGTCGATTTTCCTCAAGAAGGCACTTACACCGGTGACAAGCACAACATACCTGTTGTCGGCACCTGAATGAGATAAGACGCCGTCAATGTAAATTTTGCTGCCGGCCAAGGCATGCACGCCATTCGTACCGCCCGTCACATCGTTTTTAACGATGACGGTTGAATTTGAGGCAAGCACACCGATACTGCCCTTCACATCGTTATAGACGGTGACGGTTGAATCGAAAGCATTCACACCGTTATAGGTGCCCGTCGCATCGTTATTGACGGTGACGGTTGAATTGCCGGCATTCACGCCCATACCGCCCGCCGCATGACTGACTTCGACGACTGAATTCGTCGCTTGCACACCGCCAAAAGCCGACACGGTGCTGATAACATTGAATTCGCCGGTTCCTGCCGACAATGCCACACCGCCGTTTGTTACATTCAGCGCATGCGTTGTTGAGGTTGTCACGTTCAGGTTAAAATCGCCAACGTCAAAGGTGATGGACTTGTCGGTAATAGTGATGCCTTGGTTATAATAGATATCTTCCAGCAACCTGATGGTCTGACCGGTCAAAACATCACTCAGCGCGCCGGCCAAATCGGTGTACTGCTGTAAAACGGTCGAACCGTCTGTATCCACGATTTCACAAACGAAGACGGGAGGCGCCTTCACCCAGACAAAGTTGGTACCGTCGGTGTATTCGAGATAGCCCGGTACAGTTGAGCCGGCGCTATTGTTGTCAATCTGCCTCAAAAACACAACTGTGCCATTGTAAAGCAAAACATACCAATTGGTTTCTCCTGAGTGAGATAAGATTCCGTCAATGTAAATTTTGCTGCCAAACCCGACATCCACACCGATACTGCCGCCCGACACATCATTATGGACGGTGACGGTTGAATTGGAGGCATCCACGCCCCGTCCCGTTGAACCTCCTGCCACATCGTTATGGACGGTGACGGTTGAATCCTCAGCAACCACGCCGGTACTGCCGCCCGACACATCGTTATGGACAGTGACGGTTGAATTGGCGGCATACACACCGGTTCTGCCGCCCGACACATCGTTATGAACGGTGACGATTGAATTTTTGGCATCAACGCCCCGTCCCGACGGACCTCCTGTCACATCGTTATAGACGGTGACGGTTGAATTGTCGGCATGCACGCCGTCTAACCCGGCCGACACATGACTGACTTCGACACTTGAATTTATGGCCCGCACACCGTAAGAACCGGCCGAAGTGCCGGCAACATTGAATTCGCCGCTGCCTGCCGACAATGCCACGCCGCCGTTTGTTACATTCAGCGCATGCGTTGTTGAGGATGTCGCGTTCAGGATGTAATCGCCGACGTCAAAGGTGATGGACTTGCCGGAAATAATGATGTTTTGGTTATAATCGATATCTCCCAGCAATCTGATGGTCTGACCGGTCAAAACATCAACCAGCGCGTCGGCCAAATCGGTGTACTGCTGAAGAATGGTCGAACCGTCCGTATCCACGATTTCACAAACGAAGACGGCAGGCGCCTTCACCCAGACAAAGTTGGTACCGTCGGTGTATTCGAGATAGTCCGGTACAGTTGAGCCGGCACTGTTGTTGTCAATTTTCCTCAAGTAAGAGAGACTTACGTTGTCAAGCACAACATACCTGTCATCAGCGCCGGAATGAGATATGATTCCGTCAATGTAAACCCTGCTGCCGGCTGCGGAAACGACACCTTTGTCACCGCCCGTCACATCGTTATAGACAGTGACGATTGAAGTTCGGGCATGCACACCTTCAATGCCGCCAGTCACATCGTTATAGACGGTGACGGTAGAACCGAGGACGGCAGATACTCCGGTGCCGTCACCCGTCGCATCGTTATAGACGGTGACGGTTGAATTCCATGAATACACACCGGTGTAGCCCGTCGCATGGCTGACTTCAACGACGGAATCCATGGCCCACGCGCCTGCAAAATAAATCGCGGTGCTGACAACATTGAATTCGCCGCTGCCTGCCGACAATGCCACGCCGCCGTTCTCTACGTCAAGCGCATTCATTGTCGCGGATGTTACGTTCAGATAAAAATCGCCGATGTCAAAGGTGATGGATTTTCCGAAAATATGGATGTTTTGGTTATAATCGATGTCAACCAGCAGCCGAATGGTCTGACCGTCTTGAACATCAGCCAGCGCGTCTGTCAAATCATAGTATTGAACACCGGTTTCAACGATTTCACAGACAAAGGCTTTTATCCAGACATAGTTGGTATTATAGGCGTACTCGAGATAACCCGGTTCGGAAGAGCCGGTATAATCGCCGTCACCCTTCGTAAAAAATTCAATTCCGCCGGGCATCATAAGAACAACATACATATTGGCAATGCCGGAATGAGATAAAATTCCGTCAATGTAGATCTTGCTGCCGAATTCGGCAACAACGCCCTGACTACTGCTCACCACACCATTATAAACAGTGACGGTTGAATTGGTGGCAGCCACACCGATGTCTCCCGCCGCATGACTGACTTCGACGACTGAATTCTGTGCCCGCACACCGGCATAATTCATCGCGGTGCTGACGACATTGAATTCGCCGCTGCCTGCCGACAATGCCACGCCGCCGTCAGTTACATTCAACGCATTTGTTGTTGAGGATGTCACGTTCAGGTTAAAATCGCCGACGTCAAAGGTGATGGATTTTCCGGTAATCAGAATGTTTTGGTTATAATCGATATCTTCCAGCAACCGGATAGTCTGACCGGTCAAAACATCATTCAGCGCGTCGGCAAAATCGGCGTATTGAACGCCCGTTTCAAGTATTTCACAAACGGCTGCACTCTTTTTCACCCAGACGGAGCTGGTGCCGTCGGTGAATTCAAAATAACCCGGTTTGGAAGAGCCGACATAATCGCCGTCGTCCGAGGTAAATCTGTTACTGCCCGTCACAACATACTCATTGGCGGCGCCGGAATGAGAGATGATTCCGTCAACGGTAACTTTGCCGCCTGATGTGGCATACACACCTGTATAGTCGCTCGTCACATCATGAGTAACGGTGACGATTGAATTCTGGCCGGCAGATATTCCATTAAATCTGCCCGTAGCATTTCCTACTGTAATGGTAGAATGACCGGCTATCACGCCGGCGTGGTCTCCAATTGCGTTATCTACTGTGACGAATGAATAAAAAGATTCCACGCCATAATAGCCGCCTATTGCGTTACCGACTTCAACGACTGAATCGACGTCAAACATACCTGCGCGGTAGGTACCTTTGGCATCTTGTAAAACCTTAACATGGCTGTTGACGACGTATGCGCCGGAGTGGTCACCCTCAGTGTTCGTCACAACGGTAACGAAACGCGGATCGTGCGGATAGGCTGTGTTCCAAACATAGAGACCGCTATAACCGGACGCGGTGCTGATAAGATTGAGTTCGCCGCTGACTGAATCCAACAGCACGCCGCCATCTTCTACATAAAGCGCATACGTTGTATCGGATGTCACATTCAGGATATAATCGCCGACTTCAAAGGTGATGACTTTTCCGTAAATTTCGATTCCTTGGTTATAATCGACAGAGTTCAGAAGCCTGATGGTCTGACCATCCAAAACATCATCCAGCGCATCGGCCAAATCGATGTACTGCTGTAGAACGGTCGAACCGTCAGTATCTATGATTTCGCAAACGGGAGCAGTGCTTGCCTGTGCAGCGAAACCCAAAAAAAGTGTTAAAATCAGTACGGCCGCGATAACAAACGGCATTCTTTTCTTCAAATTGATTCGACTTGTTGCATTCGGCGCAGTACTTGTACTCATTCCGTAACCCCGTCATTTGTTCTTTTCATAAATCAGATAATTATTTCCTAACCGGAAAGACGTTTTTCAAGGGCCGTTTTTAAAGTGAATATAATTTATGCAGTAGGTATTACAACATTATTTATAAAAGTGATTGTGACCTAAAAATCAATGACAGAAGAGGGGATATATTTTCAAATAAAAATAAAATAGATGCAACTAAATAAAAACGAAATAAACACAATGAGGAACAATAAAATAAACACAATAAAATCAATGAAATCAATAAAATCAATAAAGTCAATAAAATCAATAAAATCGATAAAAAAAGAATTGAAGAGAGCGTTTTTAGTCATAATCGTCAAAAAAATCATTTAAATGAGAGCCGGACAGGCCGGAATCATTCAAATGAACGGCGCCGGCATGAATTCCTAATGGAAACGCATGCCGGAAACTCGTGCCGGAAACTTATGCCGGAAACTTATGCCTGATTATTTTGCGAACATCTTTTGAAGCTTTTCCCGGTTCATGTAGACATACACGACCAGAATCAACAACAGCAGCAAAAGAAGCAGCCAAATCCATGTTCGAGATGTGTCGTCATTTGATGCGGCTTCCTCGTTTTCCGCGTCGGCGTCATCGCCCGCTTCGCCGTTAGATTCGCCATTGCCGTTATCATCGTCGACGGATCTCTGCTGACCGCCGGTCTGATCGTCATCGTCATAGTTAACGGCTCTCTGCTGACCGCCGGTCTGATCGTCATCATCGTCATAGTTAACGGCTCTCTGCTGACCATTATTCTGATCGTCGGGGCCGACGATTGTCGCGCTGCCAAAGCTGCTGCCGCCGCTGTTTCTGTCGTTGTATTCATACTGCCCCTGACTCACAGGGATAATCTTAGCGCTGTCGGAAACGTCAAAGGTCGGCGTTGTGCCGGCCGGGATTGCGCCCGCCGGCGCCGCGAAACATAATAAAAGTGCTATTGTCAGTACGGCCGCTATGACAAGCGGCATTCTTTTCTTTAAATTGAAGTGACTCATTGCATTCGATGCAGTATCTGTATTCATTCTGTAACCCCGTCATTTTTTTTGTTTCGTCGGTCATTTGTTTCCGTTATCGGAAAGACGTTTTTAAATGACCGTTTCATAATGGCCGTTTTTAAATAATGTATAAACGACATTATACGATATAAAAATAGAAGTATAAATAAGTAATTGAGACACGGAATCGATAACAGAAGAAGGTTTTTATATTTAAAAAAGAATTAAAACTGAAATAGCTAAATAGGGAAAATAAAACGAAAGTGATATTGGTTTATTTCAAAGGAACGTGAAGAACGGTTAAACGGCCGGAATCGTCTTTCTCGCCGTCCTCTGAGTCATTGTAAGAATCGTTGGTTGAAGCGTTGGAAGCGTTGGAAGCGTTTGAAGACGAAGGGCAGGACGAATGAGAACAGCCTGACGAATAAGAACAGCCGGATGAATAAGAACACGTGCCGCAGCCGCTTTTTCCAGTCGAAAAACACTTGACTTTCCAAATAATAATGAGCACCGCCGCCAAAAGCATCCCGTAAACGAGAAGGGAAGGGAGGAGTGATGTCATATCTGCCATAATTATTTTTCCGGTTTGTCAGTTTCAATTTGTCAGTTTCGGTTTGTCAGTTTCGGTTTGTCAGTTTCAGTTTGTCAGTTTGCCGGTTTGTTATCTTGTCAGTTTGCTCACAAATAAAACGATAAGAACATACCCGCGCGATAAACCAAAAAGGCGGCGACATACGCGACTGCCGTTTGATAACCGGCGGCGGCAAACGCCAGTTTCCAGCTTCCGAGTTCGCGCCTGATGACGGAAAAGGCGGCAACGCAGGGGAGGTAAAGCAGTGTAAAGACGGTGAACGCGTAAGCGGCGGGCAGCGTGAACAGTGCCTCAAACTCAGCTTCCGTGAAGAGGATGCTGATTGTGGAGACCATCGCTTCTTTGGTGATAAAGCCGGTCATCAGGGTGACGGCGGCGCGCCAGTCGCCGAAGCCGAGCGGCGAAAAAAGCGGCGCGATGGCGGTTCCGAAAACGCCGAGGATGCTTTGTGACGTGTCGGAGGCGGGGGCGAGCGAGAAGTCATAGCCTTGGACGAACCAAATAACGATTGACATCACAAAAATGATTGTACCGGCTCTGATAATAAAGCCGCGCGTTTTTTCCCAAACGTGATGAAGGTAAGTGTACAAGTCGGGGAAACGGTAAGGGGGCAGTTCCATGATAAACGGTGACCGCGGCCCTTTGAAAACGGTTTTCTTCAACAGCCACGCCGACACGACGGCGACAAGAATGCCCAAAACGTACAGCGAGAGCATAATCAGGCCCTGATGCGCCGCGAAAAACGTACCGATGAATAAGATGTAAATCGGGAGGCGGGCGCCGCAAGACATAAACGGCGTAATAAATATCGTCGCTTTGCGGTCCGCTTCGTTGTCAACGGCGCGGGCAGTCATAATGGCGGGAACGGTACACCCAAAACCGAGAAGCATCGGAATGAAACTCTTACCCGAGAGCCCGAGTTTATAAAAAACGCGGTCCATCAAAAATGCCGCGCGCGCCATGTAACCCGTATCTTCAAGAAGCGTCAAAAAGGTGAACAAAATGACAAGCTGAGGGATAAAGACCAAAACGCTGCCGACACCCGCGATAATGCCGTTGACAACGAGGTCGGTCATCCACCCGGAAGTTCCGGCGGCCGTAAACCAATTTTCAATATAACCGGCAAGCAACTCGTTAAAGCCGGCGTCAATCAATCCCGAAAAAAACAAGCCGACGGCGCCGAAAGAGATTTGAAAAACGGCGAGCATCATCACCAAAAAAATCGGAAAGCCCAGCCATTTGTTTGTCAAAACGGAATCAATCTTCCTCGTCCGCTCCCGCTGAACGCTTCTTTCGCCTTCGCGGACGGTGGCGGAAATGATTTTCTCGATCCGTTCATAAATGACAGCGGACTGCGCGTCGTAGTCAATCGTTTCCGCTTTCTTCAAAAGAGCCGGGTCAAATTTTGTCTTTTCAACGCCTTCGCCGTCGTTTTGAACCCCCGTTTCAATCAAGCAGGTTTCTCGGCGGGATTCTTGAGATTCTTGAGATTTTTGAGATTCCGGAGATTCATGAAATTCTTGAGATTCATGAGATTCTTGAGATTCATGAGATTCTCGGCGCGATTCCAAAGCGCCTGAGCCGTCATTAAAAGACGGAGCAGATGGCCGACCGCAGCTTAAAATTTCATCAGCCTTTGAAATCAGCCGATCAATACCGCCTTCGGCAACCTTTGACATGTGATGACCCGCAAGCTTTGCAACTTTCGCTGAAAAACTTTTGCCTTCCAAAGCGGAAATCGGAATGACCGGAATACCGAGCAGGGCTGACATTTTGTCAAAATCAATCTCTGTATTGTTCTGCTCCACCTCATCCATCATATTCAAAGCCGCAATCATGGGGCGGCCTAACTTTTTAAGCTGGAAAGTCAGGTACAAATTTCTTTCCAAATTCGTACCGTCAATGATGTTGATAATCAAATCGGGACTTTCATCAACAATGTAGTTGCGCGCAATGATTTCCTCTTCGGAATACGGCGTCAAAGAATAAATGCCCGGCAAATCAACAACACGAACGGTGACTTTGCCACCCGCGGCAGCATCCGCGGCATTTTGGCTTCTTGTCGTGTAAAATCCGACCTTCTTCTCAATCGTCACGCCCGGCCAGTTGCCGACCTTTTGGCCGGATTTTGTCAGGCGGTTGAAAAGAGTCGTTTTACCGCAATTCGGGTTGCCGGCAAGGGCAATCGTGTAGGCGGCCTGTTCCGTCATGACTCTGACACTCCTTCTGCCACTCCATCGGCCGCTCCGCTTGAGTCTCTGATGTCTTCAATAAAAATGTCGGAAGCTTCGCTTTTCCGAATAGCGAGGTTATACCGGCGGATTTTAAGTTCAATCGGGTCGCCCAGAGGTGCCGCTTTGACCACCTCGATTGTTGTTCCCGGGGTCACGCCCATGCACAGCAAACGGTTTTTTAAAAGATTCGTCCCGCCGATATTCACCACTTTACAGGTACGGCCGGGTTTAACTTCACTGAGAGTTTTAGTCATAAATTAAGTCACTTGTTTTTTTGAATGAAATAAGAATCAGCGCGCAGACATTGAATAAACAAAACGCGAACGCAAATTTTTGAGACGGGGTGAACCGTTTTTGAATAAATTGAATGATTGAATGAATTGAACGAGATGAAAAACGGTCGTCAAAACATGAAGCGCAACGAGAATTCACAGCGTCCATAAATTTTTCACATGACATATCATTTTTCGTTTATTAAAAATATTTCGGTTTGACGAAAACAATCCATATCAAATTTCTAAGTATATAAACGTGCCGACATCAAAAGCAACACAAATGAATAAACGGCACCAAAAGAGGTCGTATAAATGTATCGAATCGGCGGATGCACACTCAATTCATTTAAATCAATAAAACCGTTTATACAATTATGGACTTAGAAGGCCGCGCAAAAAGACTCATTTTGAAAAAAGACAGCGAAGCCGCCCGAAAACTCGCGGACGGGATGAAGGAATACAAAGACTTATCCGACGCGGAAGCCTTCGCTTTGGCAGGCGCGGTATTGGAAGAAACAAAAGCCGCTTTGGCGCTTAAAGGAGACATTTTCAATTACGAAAAATCCGGCGTCGGCATGGGCAGATTCGGTGTCGGGTCGCGCGGCGCGGGCGACTTTTACGTTCATGAAAAAATCGGCAAAGTCATCGGCAAAACATCCGCCGTTTTGGATTCATCAAACTTGGATGATTCGGGTGTTGTCGGAATTGACAATAATTGCGATGAAAATAATGACAAAAATGAAAACAACGAATTGTTGGTACTGACCGTTGACGGCATCCACTCTCGCCTGAGCGCGTTTCCTTTTTTGGCGGGATTCCACGCTGCAAAAGCCGCTCTGCGCGACATCTACGTGATGGGCGCAAAGCCCGCCGCCATGCTTTCCGATATCCACGTCGCTGATGACGGCGACGTCGCCATGATTTTTGATCACATCGCCGGCATTACCGCCGTTTCCGAATTGACCGGCATCCCCTTGATCACGGGAAGCACGCTTAGAATCGGCGGCGACATGGTGATTGGCGAACGCATGACCGGCTGTGTCGGCGCGGTCGGCACTGTCAACGCCCGCGGCCTGACGGCGCGCAACAAAGCAACCCCCGGTGACCTTATTCTGATGACAGAAGGCGCAGGCGGCGGAACCGTGACAACCGCTGCCATTTACTCAGGCTATGCCAAAGCCGAAGAAGTCGTTGAAAAAACATTAAACGTCGACTTCCTGACCGCCTGCCAAGCCATCTTGGACAGCCCCGGTCGGCTTCATACGAAAATCCATGTCATGACCGACGTCACAAACGGCGGCGTTCGCGGCGACGCTTATGAAATCTCAAAAGAAGCAAACGTCCGCCTTGTTTTTGACGACGCCGCTTTGAAAAATTGCGTCGAACCGTCAGCCGGAGAAATGTTTGAAGCGCTCGGCATTGATTTTCGCGGCGTCTCCATTGATTCCCTTCTCGTCATCTGCCCCGAAGAAATAGCCGCCCCCGTGATTCAAACCGCCGGAAGCGCCGGCGTTAAAATGTACATCACCGGCCGCGTCGAAGAGAAGGCGCCGAACAAATTCGACACCGCGCTGGTTGTCGCCGGCGAAGAAAAAGAATTCAAACCGATGTTTCGGGAAGCCGCATATACGCCTTTGAAAAAGGCAATCGGCGAAAAAGAGCCGACCGATTTTGAAGCCATGAAAAAGGAAATTGACGCGGCGGCCGCCGCGGCAGTTGAGAAAAGAGAACGGACTGTTCAAAGAATAAAAGAAAAAACGGATAACGGTTAAACGTTCAAAAAAACGTTAAACTATTTTTTTACATACCCAGCGAATAACGATCACGGAAATGCCGCCTCGCTTCAGTTCTTTTAAGCTGAGGGCATAAAGTTCTTCAATCTTTTGAGAAACATCGCCCTCCTGTTCGCCGAAATGAACGGAATGGACGGAATGAGCGGAATGAACAGAATGAGCGGAACACGGCTCCTTTGCCCCGCCGCCGAAAAGAACGCCCCTGATCACGCCTTCCGGGTCAAACGTCTCCTGTCCGCCCGTCATCGCCGCCGCCGAGTTGTACATCACGTAAATCAAAAGCGGAACATCGTGATGGGCCGCTTCTGCCAACCCGATAAGGCCGGAATGGAAAAAGCCGAAATCGCCGACAACGGCAATTGATTTTTGACCGGACGTCATGCTTGCGCCCGCGCCGATGCCGATACTTGACCCGAGGGCAACAGCGCTGTCCAAAACGAAATACGGGGAAACAATGCCGTACATCGAACAACCGACGTCGCCCGACGTGTAAACGCCGGTCTCTTGTTTCAGCCGTTTCAGCATGTCATAAAAAGGGGAATAAGCACACCCGTCACAGAAATAAGGGTCAGCGGCAGGCCTCTTGTAAATGTCAAGGTCTTGTGACCGCTTCACAAAACTTTCAGAAAGATGTTCCAAAGCAAACAAAATATCGCCGCCGCCGACATCCCCAAACGGCAAATGACCTGTACGCTTGCCGAGAACGGCGCCGAAAACACCATCGGAAACACCGCCGGAAACATCGCCGAGAATGCGGATCTGATCTTCAATAAAGGATTCCGATGCCTCGGCAACGATTATTGTCTCATGCGCCTCGGTAAACGCCCGAATTTGAGAGAGCGGGAGCGGAGAAACAATGCCGAGTTTCATGACGGAAAACGAGTGCCGCGCACATGTCGGATGCGTTTTAGGGAGGGAGGCGAGAACGTCTTTGACTCGGTCAAAGCATTTGCCCGACGCGATTATGCCGATTGCTTTCCCCCCGTCAGCCACGGAATCGAGAGAAGGATAATTTTCAATACTGCAAAGGCCGGCCGCCGCTTCAAAAAGAAGTTCATCGCCGGCAAAATGAGAACGCAGATACCTGCCCTTCGTTCTGTAATCCCAAACACCCGAATCACAACACGCGTTTTGAATTTCGGGAGCAAGAGAGGCTGAAGGAACAGAAGGGACGAAAGAAACGGAAGGAACGGTGTCATCAGAACCGAAACAAACAGATTGGCGGGCTTTGAGAACGGCATCCGTCAGCCGAATAATAACCGGCGCCTTCAGTTTCTCCGACATCGCGAACGCCTGTACCGTATAATCAAAAACATCCTGAGGCGAGGCGGGGTCATAAACAAGCGCCCTTGCAAGCGGCCCGTAAAAGCGCGTATCCTGAGAATTTTGAGAGCTTGCGGCATCAGGGTCGTCGCCCGCCAAAATAACCAAGCCGGCGCCGATTGTGTGAATCATTGCCGTCATCAGCGGGTCGGCTAAAATATTCACGCCGACGTGTTTGACGGCGACAAAAGAGCGTTTACCGGTAAAAGAAGTCCCAAGACCCCATTCAAAAGCCGCTTTTTCATTGGTAAACCAGCCGGAAACGGCGGCAAATTCATCGGAATCCAAAAAAGCCCGAACAACATCCGTTATCGGGAAACCGGGGACACCGTAAACGGCGCCGACTCGGCAGCGGGACGCGGCGGCAAGAAGAGCTTGAATTCCGGATATTTCAGTCATCACAAAAGAATAGCCTAAAAGAAGTATATTTAGTTTTTAGTTAAAAATAAAAACGGAAAAAAGGAAAAAGGAAAAAGAAAATAAAAAGGAAAAAGAAAATAAAAATGAAATATGCCGGCCGGTCGGCAAATTTCCTATTTCCCGAATCAGAATAAAATTCCGAAATTCCGGCAGCGGAATGAGAATGGAAGCGGCAATGGCCTTGGCACATTGCCGCCTTTCGATTCAAGATATTTCGTCAAACTATTTTGTCAAACTATTTCGTCAGACGATTGCAACAGGCCTTTCTTCAGTTCCGACCGGATAAATCAAACCGTAGTCGGGGTAAACCGGCTGCGGGATTGAGATTGTCCGTACAAGTCTCCAGCTGTCCATATCATAGACGTGAACCTGCTGATTGGAGAAGAAGTAGAGGTTGCTGCCGATGTAGACCGACCTCACGATATAGCCCAGGTTGTTCGTATCTTCCTTTTTCACCAAAGTAATGCTGCCGTCTTTGATTTGGAAGACAAAGGCGTTGTTGTAACCGGGGACGACCATCAGGTTTCTGTCGGGGATCCATGTGAAGCCGTGGTAGTCGTAAAGGCTTGCGTATTCGTTACGGTCGAAGTAGTATGTACTCAATTCGATGGGTCTGGTCGGGTCTGAAACGTCGTACAGGGTGAGCTTCGGGCGCCAGTCTCTCCAGTCGGCGGTTGAGCCGAAACCGACAATCAATGTGTCATTAATCGGGTACAGGTAGGAGTAAGAGCCGGTCAGCTTCATGTTGCCGAGCAATTTCGGGTTTTCTTTGTCGCTGAGGTCAATGACCAAGAACGGGTCAGCGTCGCTGTAGGTTGTGATGTAAAGCGTGTTTCCGATGTAGCGGGCGCTTTGTATATATTCTCCGTAAGCGAGGCCGTCAAGCTGACCGATGACTTCCATGTTCGAATCAAAGACGGTCACAACCGCGGTGGTTGAGCGGTCGCCCCACCAGTTGTCGCCTTTGGCTGAAAGCACGCGCAAGCTGCCGTCTCCTTCGTCCATAAAGAACTGATTGTGGACTCTGCCGGGCACGAAACCTGAAACCACGTCAAAGGATTCCATGCAGACTTTTGTAATCGTTGTCTTTTCCGTTTCCACAATTAATGCAGAGGCGTAAGCGTTGTAATCATTACTGAATTGACTGTAAGCAGCCCATGGGTCATCGCTGTCAATCGAATCGTAGTACTTGCCGATGGCTTCTGAAACAGCCAGGTATTTGATGTAATCGCTCAAATCGTAACCCATCACTTTTCGAATGTGGCTCATCACATCGGACGGGAAGTAGTTTGAACCGTTTTGGACCACGAAGTCCAGATACATGAGCTGAGTGTTCGGGTAGTAATGGTTTGTCAGATAAAGATTGGTGCCGGATGCGAAGAGAGTCGTATAATAGTTGCCAATCAGCGCAATCGTCTTGTCAAAGTTGCCTGTTTCGACATCAATTTTTGAAATGAAATAGGCTGAGTCGGTGTTGGGCATAATAAGGCTCGGGCCGTAGGGATAATAACAGTCGCTGTAGGCGATGGGGGCTCCTCTGAACATTATGGGGTAATGACTGATGCCGTATTCCTGAGTGATGAGGTATAATTTGCCGTCGACCATACGGGAATGGCTGAGATAGCCGTCATAGGATTGTTCCCACGCTTTTACCGGGAACGCCGGGTCAGAAACATCGTAAGCGACGATTGATCTGTTTTCCCAGCCGGTCTTAATGACGATCAGCGTGTCATTGAACAAATAAAGGTTGCCGCCTGTTTCAACGATTTCGGCGATAATAGACGCGGTCGCAGCGGGGAGCGCATCGATAATATACGTTATTTGATAAATGTCGTAAGAGTAATAGGGGTATCTGACATCATCGATAAAGGTGATATTTGACGGGTAATAGGTATGAGGCGTATAGTAAATGATTTTGCCATCCGTTTTCACCAAATCGGCTTCATCCACGCCCGCGATTTGAACGTTCGTTGTGGAATAACTGTCGCCGCCGCCGAGGTGGCTGCTGCCGCCGACTGACGCGGGTGATTCGGCTGATTCGGCAACCGCTGTCGCCGCCATATCGTTACTTGTCGAGCCGGGGGCCGTCGGGGCGCGCGGTCCTGATCCTGAACCGGAACCGACAATGTTACTCAGGAAAGCTTGCATTTCTTTCTCGGATTTAAACGACGTCATGCCGACGTTGTCAAAATCTTTGGAATCTTTGTCTGATGATAAACAGCCGCTGACAACCAAAACGGAGGCCAGCACAAGGCATAAAACTGCAATCGTTTTAAGATGGATTTTCATTTGTTAAAACTCCCTCGTTGAATCTTTACTCTGGTACACTGTTCAATACAGTGCTCAATACAATGTTCAATACAATGTTCAATACAGTGCTCAATACAATGTTCTACAGTGCTCAATACAGTGTTCAATTCAATGTAATACAATGCTCAAAATACAATGCATTGTAGTCGGTTTTTATATTTAGAGATTGTTAATATTATTCAATTTTATTTCAATACAATGCCGCCTGTGAATCTTAAAAAATTGATTTCAGATATATCGGCCATCAGATATACTTTCAAGATAAACATATGACATTGATATCTTAGTAAATCGACAATAGACTAATGTAATGTTTACTATATAAACTTTTTTAGGTTTACATATATTTAAAACAAAACCCTTTGGAAAATGACAAATGCTCAGAAAATGGAGGAATTTTCGCCGGAGTTTGACCGCGAATATTGCCGCGAATTTTGCCGTAAGTATTTTTTTCGGAAGGCAACTTTTTTAAATGAAGGATTCTTTTCATACTCCGTTATTATTCCTGTCCGTTAATTTATTCAATAATCAGCGGCAGAAAAACACAGATTCATCACGTTCAATTATTCACATTCAATTATTCACATTAATGACTTATTCATGAATTCTTATCCATGATTTATCGATGACTTATCTTTTTCAAGAATATTTAGGGTTATAATATGGCAAAAAAGAGAATGGCCAATAAAGAATTGGCAAATCCCGGACAGAAAAAACAAATAAATCCATTAATAGCAATCGTCGGCGGTCTTTTTATCGTCTTATTGACTTTTGCGATTATCGCGGTTGCCTTCCACCCCGGACCCCCCATTTCCAGAGATGACGGGAAATACAACACAGCCGCGGTTGGCGACACGGTTTCCCTCAACTATATCGGTAGATTAGATAACGGTATGGTCTTTGATACCAATGAAAACCGCCCGCCTCTTGAAGTTGTTTTGGGAGCAAACCAAGTTATTCCCGGTTTTGAAAAAGCGCTTTACGGCCTGAAGAAAGGCGATACGAAAACCTTCCGAATCCCCCCCGAAGAAGCTTATCCGTACAACCCCGAAGCTGTCATCGCATTCAACAAAACAGACGTTGTTGACAGCCTTGGTGAAGAACCGGAAATCGGTCAAGTAATCGTGCTTGTAAACGACTATGGAGAGGCGCAAGGCATGGTTGTGGAAATCACAGAGACCGACGTCATCGTTGACTTCAACTCACCTGTTGCGGGTCAATATCTGACTTTTGAGATTACCGTTCTTGAAGTCAAAAAAGCTTCAAGCAGCTCCAATTATTATTAAGTTTAAAAATTCCGTCAAATGAAACGGCTCTGTCGTTTCATTTCTTTTTCACTTTTCTTTGATTGTCTAATCTTTGATAGTCTAATCTTTGATAGTCTAATCTTTGATTGTCTGTCCCTTGATAGCCTATTGCCTGTGCCTTGACTGCCTGTGCCTTGATTGCTTGTGCCTTGACTGCCTGTGCCTTGACTGCCTGTGCCTTGACTGCCCGTGCCTTGACTGCCCGTGCCTTGACTGCCCGTGCCTTGATTGCCTGCCCCTTGATTGCCTGCCCCTTGATTGCTCGTCCTTTGATTGCCCGTCCTTTGATTGCCATTCTAAAGTCTTTTGACACAGTTTGAGACAAAACCAAACGGTTTTAACCTACATCTGCCTTTTATTTTCAAATTTAATTTTAAAACGCCGGTTTTCCCGGATTTTGGTGATTTTTTGCAAACAACGACACAGCTTTTTATTATTATCTTTCTCATTTATTGGGCGGCTGTTTTTTGGCTGAAGAAACGGGGGACATTGGCGAAGTACAACATTTCGGCCTTCGGCCCGATATTGATGATTGAAACAACAAGAGGGTTGAAGTATATCGACAAAATTGCCGCCCCCAAAAGATTTTGGCGTTTGTTTGCGAATATCGGCATCGTTTTGATGTTCGCCGGCATGATTTTTATGTTTTCGCTGGTGGTTTTTTCAGATATCGTCCTGCTTCAAACCATTTTAAACGGCACCGTCATAGAGCCGAATGAATTTCATGAACTGAAAAATATTATCTTAATCCCCGGCGTCAACCAATTCATACCGCTGGTATGGGGCATTATCGCCTTGGTCATTGCCATTTTCATCCATGAAATGATGCACTCCGTACTCGCGCGCGCCGAAGACATTAAAGTCCACGCAGTCGGCGTTATCGCCGCCCTCGTCCCGATCGGCGGGTTCGCTAAAATTGATGAGCGCCAGCTTTACGGCGATGAACTGGATGATTTGGACGACCCCAAAAAAGATAAAAAGGAGCAGGCAGACGGTTACAACGATTTGACGGCTTCCATTGAAGAAATACGCGAGCGTGAAAAAGCGGAGCGCGACGCTGCCGAAAAAGCAGAGCGTGACGCTGCCGGATATGAAACCGCAAGACAAGAAACCGCCGAACCTGAAGCGAATAAGCATTCAAAAACATCTGACCGCCCCTAGCCGAAAACGGCCACCAAAACACAGCGTTCACGCATTTTGGCGGCGGGCGTTATGTCCAATTTCTGTGTCGCGCTGATTGCCGCCATGCTTTTTTTCGGTCCCGTTCTCGGCGGTATCCAGCCGATCGGGAATTTGCAAATTATGGGAATCGATGACGGTTCTGCGTCTTTGGATTCCGGCCTGATGAATGAGATGGTTTTAATAAGCATCAACGGGCAAAAAGTAACGGATACAGAATCTGTTGACCGAGCGCTGTCGGCGGTATCGCCGGGAGATACGGTAGATGTCCGCGCTTCTTATCAGCGGACGAGCCAAGATTATATCGTTCACATCAGCCCGTCGGCTGAAAATGTCAATTACGCCGGCATTTTGATTACAAGCGTTGTTGCCGGAGCGCCCGCGGAAACGGCGGGGATTAAACCCGGAATGATTATTTCAAAAGTCAACGGCGAATACATAAACGGCATGCAAGGCTTTTTTGACGTGATGTCAATCAAATCACCCGGCGACACCGTTGTTTTTACGGCAAAAGAATCAAATGACACAAGCGGCGCGACAAGCGATATTGAAATCGTTCTCGGCGCAACCCCCGGAAATGAAACGAGACCTTATATGGGCATTTATTACTCCGCCGGCCCGCTTTACATCGGCCTTCTCGGCATAAGCGTCGGTGAATTCAACGCGGAAGGCTATCTGTCGTTTTTAAAGTCCTTGCCGTCTCTGATGGTCAGCTTTAATCCTTCAGACCTGAGAGGGTCTTTCGCGACCATGCTCTCCGCTTGGTTCTTCATATTGATGATGCCATTCCTCAGCCTGATGGGCGAGGGTTTCGGCGGCTTTTCGGGCGTCATGATGGCGTTCTTTGAGCCGGCCGGGTGGGCGGAACCCTTCGGCATCGGCATCTTTTGGGCCGCCAATTTGCTGTTCTGGGTGGCTTGGCTGAATTTCTATGTCGGCCTCTTCAACTGCCTGCCGGCGCTCCCATTGGACGGCGGCCATTTGTTCAGAACATATTTCCTGAAAGCTGCCGAAAAATTCAATATGGAGAGAAAGAAAGCTGTTCGCTTATCCGTTCGCGTCAGCGGTTATTTGACAGCCTTTATCTTCCTGTCATTTGTCATCATGTTTGTTTGGCCGCATCTGAGCAGCTTCTTTTTCGGCCTGTTTGGCTGATTCGTTTTCGGGCGTCAAAAGCTTTAAAATCAAAGAAAGCTTTTTTGAGCCCGCATTTGGGCCTATAGGGTAGCGGATATCCTGACGGACTTCGAAACAAAATATTGTGAAGACATCCGTCGACTTGCGTTCGAGTCGCAATAGGCCCGTTTTTTTTAACGCTTTTTTTTAACGCTTTTTTTTAACGCTTTTTTTTAACGCCCTGAATGCTTTTAACGCCCCGCGCAACACCGCCCTATATCGCATTTTGAAGAAAAATGTAAGAAAGTGTTATGAGTTGGATGCTTTTTTCACACTGATTTTAAAAATGCTTATATACATCAGGCTTTGTTTAATAATTCGTAACACTTTCGATTTATTATTTAACAAATTTTAATAACGAGAAAACATTTTCACGCTCGTATCGGTGCGCCGAAATGATCAAAAAGGAATATTCATTAAAAGGGCTGGGCTGCGCGAATTGCGCCGCGAAAATAGAAGATGCCGTCGCCCGCTTGGATGGCGTGGAAAGCGCGGCGGTCAGCTTCGCGACCGCGACGCTTTTCGTCGAACAGAAAGAGGATGGCGGCGATGGCATTTTTCAGGCGATTGAAGATGCCGTTCACTTAATCGAATCACATGTCGTAGTTTTGGAAAAGGATAAGCGCGCCGCGTTTGAAACAAGCAAAACGCCCGTCATGCTCCGCCCGTTCGCCGCTTCATGCGCGGTTGGCGCCGGAAAGGCGGATGCAGGTACAGTTGACATCGACAAAACTGACGCCGCCGCAGTTGTTGATTTCGGCAAGGCTGACACCGGTACGGCTGACACCTGCAAAACTGACCCCGCCACGATTGACGCCGCCGCTGTTGACCTCGCCGTGGCTGACCTCGCCGCTAATTTTGAATGTAAAAATAAAAACGAAGACACCCCTTTCGATTCTCGCCAAAAAAAGAAAAAACGTTTTGCATTCATTCAATACATTGATAAAAAGAGAGCCGCTCGGCTTCTGATCGGTATTTTCGTGTATCTGGTCGGCATTTTGATTCACATCTCTCACGGGGCGGAGATTATGTTTATCTCGGTTCCCGAGTTCGCGGTTTTCGGGGTCGGTCATCAGTCGCCGGCGGAATATCTCATATTCGTCGCGGCTTACTTAATCATCGGCGGCGGTGTCGTTTACAAAGCATTTCGGGGGATTGCCCGCCGCGAGTTTTTCGATGAGAACTTTTTGATGACGATTGCGACTTTCGGCGCTTTTGCCGTCGGCGAATATCCCGAAGCGGTTGCCGTGATGCTCTTTTATCAAATCGGTGAGCTCTTTCAGGAAGCCGCCGTCAGCCGCTCCCGTAAATCCATTTACGACATGATGGACATCCGCCCGGATTACGCGCATCGGGTGACGGCGGACGGCGGCTGCGTGACGGTTCCGCCTTATGAGGTCAATATCGGTGACACCATCTTGATTAAGCCCGGCGAAAAAATTCCTTTGGACGGGACGGTCTTGACCGGCGTGTCTTTTGCAGATGTCTCCGCTCTGACCGGAGAATCCGTCCCGAGAACCGTTCGTGAAGGCGACGCCGTTCTTTCCGGCAGTATCAATAAAAGCGGAACGCTGACGGTTCGCGCCGAAAAATCATTTGAGCAGTCGACCGCATCCAAAATATTGGATTTGGTTGAGAACGCCGCCGCGAAAAAGGCGCCGACCGAGAAGTTTATCACGCGCTTTTCGCGGTACTACACACCGTTGGTCGTGCTTGCCGCCGTTTTGATCGCCGTCATCCCGCCGCTCCTTCTTCCCGGCGCGTCGTTTGAGGATTGGGTTTACCGCGGCTTGGTTTTCCTTGTCATCTCCTGCCCCTGCGCGCTTGTGATTTCCGTTCCGCTCAGTTACTTCGGCGGTATCGGCGCCGCGTCAAAGAAAGGCGTTCTCGTCAAAGGCGGAAACTATTTGGAAGGCCTGACACAAGTCAAAACCGTCATCTTCGATAAAACGGGAACGCTTTCCAAAGGCGTTTTTGACGTCGTTTCGATTGACCTTCCGAAAAACAGCGTTTATGATGAAAACGAAGTTCTCAGGTACAGCGCCGCCGCCGAATCTTTCTCGAATCACCCGATTGCCCTTTCCATCGTCAGCGCCGCCGAGGAAAGAAGCGAGGAAAGAAACGCCGCCGGATTTATTCCTGATATCTCAAAAATCACGTCTCATACGGAATATCCCGGACTCGGCGTTATCGCCGTTTATGACGAAAAGGTGGTGGCTGTCGGAAATTTGAAGCTGATGGCGCGGGAAAATGTGGACCTGTCGGATTCAAATCTGCCGGTTCGCGATTCTCCGTCAGCCGACATGGAAACACATGTTTATGTCGCCGTCAGCGGCCTCTTTGCCGGAAGAATTGCGATTTCCGACGTCGTTAAGCCGGACAGCCGAGAAGCGTTGGCGCGCCTCAAACGGCTCGGCATCAATAAAACAATCATGGTAACGGGCGACACGGACAAAGCCGGCCGTTCATTCGCCGCCGATTTGGGTCTGGATGAAGTTTATACAGAGCGGCTGCCTCATGAAAAGATAGAAACGCTTGAACTGATTGAAGCAGAAACAAAAGCCGCCGGCTCAAATGCGAAAGTCGCCTTTGTCGGCGACGGCATCAATGACGCGCCCGCGCTCATGCGCGCGGATATCGGTATTGCCGTTGGCGGTATCGGTTCGGATGCCGCCGTTGAAGCGGCGGATATCGTGCTGATGACGGGCGACCCGGCGCAGCTTGCCGACGCTTTTGAAACGGCTCAAAAGACAAAAGCCGTTGTTTACCAAAACATCATTTTCGCGCTCGGCGTGAAACTCATCTTCATGACGCTGGGCGTTTTAGGCATCGCGTCCATGTGGGAGGCCGTGATTGGAGATGTCGGCGTGACAATGATTGTGGTTTTGAATGCCATGAGACTTTTGAGACTGAAATGAGCTCGGATTTGTTTTTTAAAAAAAGTGAAGGGAAAAAAGCGGTCGTTTTTTTGCTTTTTAAAATTTTTTTGCTTTTTAAAATTTTTTGATTTTTTTAATCATACATTTCCCGCTTTTAATACCGCGCAAACGTTTTCGACTTCTTCTCTGAATTGGTCATCGGAGAAGCCCATCATATTCGCGAGATACATTGCGCCGCCTGCGCCTGCGCCTTCTTTTATGGTTCCCGTGTCATACCTTTGGATGCCGGGGAGGCGGGATTTTCCAAAGCCCGGGTCGGAAATGTAAGCCTTAAAACCGAGGTCTTCGGACAAGTCGGTGAAGTTGGCGGTTTTGTCGTCCGTCACATAGCGGGTGGTTGCCAAATCGACATTTTTGAGGTTAACGCCCGCGTGTTTGGCAACGGCGTAAACGGCGGCCATTTGGGTTCCGCCTGCCATAATGATGTTCATGCCGGGGTCGTATTCTTTGAATCCGGCAATCAGGCCGGCAACGGCGGGCATCATCGGGTCGCCGAGAAGTTCGACGGCTCGAAACGGATCGTCTTTTAAACTGCCGAAACCGATGCTGTTCATTTTCATAGCCTCGCTGACGACTTGGGATTTTAATTCCACCGGATTGATGTCGGCGCTGCTGCTGACGCGGGCGTTGTAGCCCAAAGCGAGCAAAACGCCAAGAGCGGTCGTTGTTCCGCCGGGCGTGCTTTCGCCGATGATGGGATGGTCGGTTGAGGGCGCCAGTTCGCGTCCGATTTTTCGAGACGCCTCAAAAATGGCTTTCGGGCTGTGAACGGCAATGCCCGATGTGATTTTTTCACCGGTTTTTGCGCCGGTATCATACATCGGAATAGACGGATCGGGTAACATCATGAGCCCGGCATTAACAAAGACGTGAGGCGCTTTTGTCAGATTGAGCGCGGACTTTGTAATCACGGCCGGCGTCGGCGTATCGTAAGGCGGCGTCATGGGCAGCACGGGAACGCTGATAATATTTCCGGTGTGCATCAATTCGCTGTCGCCGGCGGGCGTATAGACCGTCAGTTCCGCCGTTTTGCCGGCGGCTGAGAGACCGGGGATTTGCGACGTTTTTGTATTTGATAACACACAGATGTAAAGAGGCTTTTCTGCTTTATATTCCGGCTTCGGATTTGTCCAGCGCATATCTAAAACTCCTTCGTTGACGACCACTTCTCGATTTTGCATCTCGATTTTGTAAGTTCATGTTGTAAATTTAAAAACTGATAAGAAGAATATTACAAATGAAATTTAATAATATTAACCCTCCGTTCAACAAAATTGAGAAAAGTGAAAGGGGAATTGAGTTGGGTGAAAAGCCTAAAACCGTTTAAAACCTAAAACCGTTTAAAACCTAAAACCGTTTAAAACCTAAAACCGTTTAAAACCTAAAACCGTTAAAAAACCTAAAACCGTTAAAAAACCTAAAACTGATAAAACCCTAAAGCCGTTTAAGACCTAAAACCATTCAAAGACAATAACCCGCGCCGGCGGGATGACGCAGACCCGTCAAATGACAGGACGCGGGAGACTTATTTCATCAGAAGCATTAGGTTTATTAATTTCCAGCATTGTTCTATCAATACAACATGAATTTACGGAATATGATGTGTCAAAATGTGTGTCAAAATGATGTGTCAAAACGTTGCTTTTTTAAATTTTATTAAACTCTATAAACCCTATAAACTCTATCGTGATCAAACGGAAAAGGTATGAAAATGTCAAAAATCAAAGTCGCGGTTAACGGTTACGGAACAATTGGAAAACGTGTTGCGGACGCGGTCGCTTTGCAGGATGATATGGAAATCATCGGCGTCTCCAAAACGCGCCCGAATTTTGAAGCGCGGACGGCCGCTTTGAAAAAATATGACTTATATGTGCCGGGGGAAAATACGGACGCTTTTAAAAAGGAAGGGTTTGACGTTGCCGGTACCATTGAAGAAATGGTCAAAGCCGCCGACATTGTTGTGGACTGCACGCCCGGAAAAGTCGGCATCTCCAACAAGGCGCTTTACGAAAAGGAAGGCGTCAAGGCAATCTGGCAGGGCGGCGAAAGCAAAGATATCGCGCCGATTTCTTTCAATGCCGAGGCGAATTACGAAACCGCGATCGGCGCAGATTATGTCCGCGTCGTGTCATGCAACACAACCGGCCTGTGCCGCGTCATATACCCGCTTGACCAAGCATACGGCGTTGAAAAAGTCCGCGTCACGATTGTCAGAAGAGGCGGTGACCCGGGAGACATAAAAAACGGCCCGATCGACGCGTTGGTCGCTGACCCCGTCAAACTGCCGTCCCATCACGGCCCCGACGTGAATTCAATCATGCCGCACATCAACATCACATCCGCCGCCATCAAAGCGCCGACAACTTTTATGCACCTCCATGTCCTTAACATTAAACTGAAAAAAGATTGCACCGCCGCTGAAATCAAATCCCTTTTGGCATCTCGCCCGCGCATTCGCATGATTGCGGACGGCATTTCATCCACCGCCGAAATCATCGAACTCGGCCGCGACATCGGAAGACCGAGAAACGATATCTGGGAAAACTGCATCTTTGAAGACTCCGTTTCCATCGACGACGGCGAACTTTACTTATTCCAAGCCATTCATCAGGAATCCGACGTCATTCCCGAAACCATAGACGCCATCCGCGCAATGACCGGAATCGAAAAAGACAACAAAAAATCCATTGAAAAGACAAATAAATCAATGGGAATCGGCATTTGAATCCGGCGAAACGCCGGTAGTACGAGTTAACAGTTGTTTGTGAACAGTTATTGTGAACAGTTATTTGTGTTGTGATTTGTGATTCATTGAAAATGAAATCACTGAAATAATCACTGAAAAAATCACTGAAAAAATCACTGAAAAAATCATCGAAATAATCATTGAAATTATTAAATCCAAAAATCCGGCTTCAATCATGTCAATAACCGCCGAAACAAAGGCAATCGACTGGGCAGAAAAATACCGCCCGAAAACTTTTAAGGATTTGATCGGAAATAAAAAACCGCTCCATGAGCTTCGCTTGTGGGCGGAAGAGTGGGAAAAGGGCGGTCAGGGCGGCCGGGGCGTTCCCGACAAGAAAGCCGTGATTATGTACGGTCCGCCCGGCGTCGGTAAAACTTCTGCCGCATTTGTTTTGGCAACGGAAATGGGCTGGGAGCCCGTTGAACTGAATGCCGGCGACCAGCGTACTGCCGATGTGATTGAAAGGATAGCCGGCGCCGCGTCCAAAACAACAACGCTTTTCGGCCACGAAACCGACAGCGCGGGAAAAAAGAATTCCGGCAGACGGTTGATCATACTGGACGAAGCGGACAATCTGCACGGCACGTATGATAAAGGCGGCAGCAAAGCCATCGCCGACATCATTGACAAAACGACGCAGCCGATTCTGCTGATCGCCAACGACATTTACGGCATAACGCAGGCGATTCGTTCCAAAGCTATGGAGGTTGAGTTTTCCGCAATTCAGACACGCTCTTTGGCGCCGGCGATTATGAAAATCTGTGAAAACGAAGGCATTCAAATCAAAGAAATAACGGCGATGAAAATCGCGGAAGGCGCAGGCGGCGACCTCAGAAGCGCCGTGAACGATTTACAGGCGATTTCCGTCGGAAAAGAAACAATCACAGACGCCGACATTGTGATATCCGGCAGGGATGTCAAAGAAACAATATTCAAAGCCCTTGTCAAAGTCTTCAAAGGCAAAAACCGACAAAACGCGATGGATGCCGTACAAACGCTTGACGAAACGCCGGAAGACCTGATTATGTGGGTGGATGAAAACCTCCCGATACAGTTCCCAAGCGCGAGCGAGAAAGGAAAGGCCGGCGGCGGAACAAATGCAGGCAGCGGAATCAATCCCGACGTGGCGGGCGGATACCGCATTTTATCCAAATCAGATTTATACCTCGGGCGCGTGCGCCGCCGCCAAATTTACAGGATGTGGCGCTATGCCGGTTTTATGATGACGGTCGGCCCGATGGCTGCCCGTTCCAAAGAATATGAAGGGTTCATTAAGTATTCATCGCCGTCGCGCTGGAAAAGAATGGGGCAGTCCCGCTCCGTCCGCGGCATGCGCGACAACATCGCCGTCAAAATCGCGGCGCGCCACGGAAAATCCATGCGCGTTTCCCGAAACAGCTTAATCCCGTACTATCAAAAACTCATGGAAAACGATGAATATGCCGTTGCGCTGGCGGGCGAATCCGATTTTGACATGGATGAGCTGGTTTACCTTTTGAAAGTCAAATCCGCGACAAAAAAAGTTCAAGCCGTTTACGAAGAATCACGAGCAATCGCCGCTGCAAAGCGGCCGCCCGAGACGGAATCGGAAAAACCGCCCGAACCGGCCGAAAAAAGAAGCAGCGCGGCAACCGCTGACAAAAACCAAATGACGCTTGAAGACATCGCAAAAAAAAGCGCCGAGAAAAAGGAAGCACCAAAACCCGAAGAGAAAAGCAAGAATCAAAAGAGTTTGTTGGACTTTTGAATCGGCTGAGCCTTTTGAGTTTTATTAATGAATGGTAATCTAAACATAGCTAAACATTACTAAACAGAGCTAAACATTACTAAACAGAGCTAAACATTACTAAACAGAGCTAAACATTACTAAACAGAGCTAAACATAGGGAAAAAAGAAGAGGAGGTATCACATGAAGAAAGCTAATGAATTTATGAAAAATCTTGCAATTGTCATTGTTGCATTGTATTTTTATTTTTCAACGTTGTTCATCGTCGGATACATATTGACATGGGTAACTGTCAGTATATCGGTTTCATTGTTGGGATTACCTCTTACAGATATATTGATGCTTACCTCAGCAGCAATTATTTTCACGATCGTTGCAACCGTTGATTTGTATCTGGCCGGTAAAAAAAAGTGGTCACCTGCAATGGTAATAATGTCAATACCTTTGATAATTGTCAAATTTATAGAATCCATTATCAGAAAAACGGTTTTCACTATTGATACATCACAAACGCCTATGGAATACATAGAACTGAATAACAGTTTCAAAAATATTCTCAGACCAATCAGAGACAGTTTGACAATCAGATAAATATGACAATCAGATAAATAAAAAAAACAGATTATCTGTTTTCTGAATTATTTTTTTTTGACTTTTTTTTTGATAATCTGATTTAATCGTTAAAGCCGATAAGCTCTGAAAAACAATTCGGCTTCAGCTTAACTTGTTACGAACCGTGTCATAGAAACAAGCATCTGAAAACTTAACGAATCTGCCGGGGTAACGCGCGCGCTTAATCGTCACGACGTCGTTTTCACTGACTTTGAGATAATCTTCGGGGCGCTCTGTTTCAACACCCGGCTGCGTGACGACTTTGCCGTCTGTCACAATCACAATCTCCTTTTTCGGCAGTTTTGAATGAACAGTGATTTCGCTGTCAAACGGAACAATCCAAGGTCTTGAAGATAATTTGAACGGCGCGATCGGGACAATCAGTATCGAATCCACTTCCGGCGTGACGATCGGACCGCCGGCGCTCATCGCATATGCGGTCGAACCCGTCGGCGTGGCGAACACGATACCATCGGCACGGATTTCGCCGAGGAGTCTGCGATTCACAAAAATCTCATACGTCATCATTTTGGCGGGGTAAGCGGACGTCGCGACGACTTCGTTGATGGCGTTGCCGACAAATTTGCCGTTGACGGAAAGTTCCAAACGCGGGCGCTCGTCATACATAAATCCCGAAAGGGCGCTTTCGATGGCCCTGATGGCGTCTTTGGGTTCAACGTCCGCCAAAAACCCGAGCGTTCCCATGTTGACGCCGAGAATCGGAATCGGGTCATTCATTTTAGACATATTCCGAAGAATAGTGCCGTCGCCGCCGAGTGAAATAACAAAATCGATTCCCGCTTCTTTCATTTTACTGACGGCGATGTCGCGCTCTTCCATATCCAAATATTTCGCGGGCGACGAAGACAGATAAATTTCAACGCGATCTTTAAAAGCGTCAACGATTTCCCGAATCATCTCCCGCGCCGGTTCGCTGTCGCAACGGGAAACGATGGCGATTTTTTTAACGCCGCCTTTGTAATAATACCAATCGCCGCGGCATTCGATTTCGGGAAACGAAATCAAATTCAGGATTTCCGGATGAACGATACCATTAGATGCCACTAAATTGACGGGCTTAATATGATTGTCCGGTAAAAACAAAGAACTGCCGGTCCCGTCGGTGACAATGCCGCCCGCCTCCCTCACAATAAGTTGCCCCGCTGCGATATCAACCAGCCGAAGCGCCCGCCGGACATCAATAAAAGCGTCAATCTTGCCTGACGCCGCATAACAAAGTTCCAAAGCGATGCTCCCGAGAACGCGCACCTTTTGAACGCGTGAACACAATTTCGTTGTCCTGTCCGTATTCTGCCGGTACCCGTAAGCGCTGATGGTCAGATCGCGAATGGAAGACGCCGTTGATGGTTTAATCGAGATGCCGTCCGAGATGACTCCCGCGCCATCCGCCATTGCCATGTACGCGCCTTTCCCCGCCTCCGCGTAAAATTCGCCGCCGTTTGCCAGATTGCAAACATAACCGAAATAAATCCCTGTCAAATCCGGTTTTGAAAACGCGATGGACAGACTGTAAAACGGAATATCTTTAACCGCGTTGGTCGTACCGTCGAGCGGATCGACGATGACCGCGAATTCAACCTCGGAAGGATTTCCCAAAATGGTTTCGCCGTACTCCTCGCTGATAATGCGAATGGATTTGCCCGCGGATTTTGCATACTTTCTGAACCGTTCAATCATTGCGTCTTCGGCCGCCGCGTCAATTCTCTTCGTGTCTGTCCCGTCCGCCCCGACAAACATGAAATCGTCCGCTTCCACTGTTCCTTTCAGTGACGAAACGACCTTTTTGACATCCTCGCAAACGGTACGGCAAAGCTCCAAAAGCTCGGCATCGAGAACGGTATCTTTTGATTTTGACGGCATAGCAATTTGTCCGGTTTTTGTAAAATATGAATGAAATGAATGACTGAATAATTATCCTAATCTTTAAAAATTTGCCGTTGACTTCAGATTGTGTAAAAAACGAAGGGCGGGTTTCCAGGACTGCGAAAACGGAGAGCAGGTTTCCAAGGACTGCGAAAATGGAGCGGGTCGCGCGTGCGAGGGCGCGGGTAGGAGCAAAGGCGGCAACAGTGGTGGCAGTAGTGGCGGTTGCAGCAGTGGCGGTAGCTGTGCCACGTTCGCGAAGCGAACGGCTGTTACAAAAAAAAGCAGATGCATGTAGCAAGTTCAGGATGGCAGGTGGCAGCTAATGCAGGTAGCTAATGCAGGTAGCTAATGCAGGTAGCTAATGCAGGTAGCTAATGCAGGTAGCTAATGCAGGCAGCAGTGGCGGCAAGTATGCAAAAACGTAACGTATTCTATCAACAAAAAATCAAAAAAAACAAACGAAAGAAATTAACAAAGAAATTAACAAAGAAATTAACAAAGAAATTAACAAAGAAATTAACAAAGAAATTAACAAAGAAATTAACAAAGAAATTAACAAAGAAAAAACAAAAAAACAGCGGGAAACTCAGGTTTCCTTGCTGTTCATTTTAACGCTAATCTCATCCAAAAGCTGTTCGTCGGTTTTGCCGGCGGTGTCAATACCCTGGTCTTTGGCCATTTTCTGAATCTTTGATTCACGGGTTGCGGGATCAGGAGTATCCTTTAAACTTTTTTCAAACTCTTGATATGAAATTTCAGCTTCTTTTTGCGCTTTTTTAAATTCGCCGGCAGATTTTCCGGCGGAACGTGCGAGTTCCGGAAGCTTGGATGCTCCGAAAAGCAGGACAATAACGGCAACAATCAGAATAATCTCTGTTGTCCCAATTCCACCAAATGGCATATTTTTAACCTCTTTTTTTTAAGCTCTTAAAATCAGCTTGAAATAATTAATTAAATTCAGAATTGTTATTTTGAATGAATAATCATAATATAAACATATCGCTGTAACGCTTACGTTTCTTCTTCGGCGCTCGACTCAGTTTTACAATCAGCTTCGGTGCCCTTGGCAGATTTTCTTACAAAGTCTCGATTCATTTCCTCGTTTTCAGGTTTTTTCCTCTCGGCCTTTTCCTTGCTTATCCTGTTTATTCTGCGTCTTCTTATGAGGATATCCGAAAATAGGAGAAACACACCTAAAATCTAGAGAAAAATGAAAATAACAAGAAAAATAACTCCCGGATTATTCGTCATTTGTCCCTCTTTTTGTAAACAATATAAAAATCAAATCGAACGAATGATTAATAAGATTGTTACCGCGGCGCTAACGCCTCCGCTTTTGCGCCCGGCTCTTCTTTTTCGCCCTGCTCTGTCTCCTTATCCGCTTCATCCTTATCCGCCTCAATATCTTGAGCGAATTCTTTACCGGAAGCTTGATTCTCTCCTTCGTTTTCCCGGTCTATTCTTATTTGCTTTCGTTTTCTTCTTCTTTTTAACATGGCATCAAAAAGTAAATAGAATCCGACAACAAATGAAACAAAAGTGATAATGACACAACCAAGGAGGTAAAGAAGAAAAATGAAAAAAACGGCATCGGGTTGATTCGTCATTTTACCCCTCTTTTTGAAACAATATGAAACAATATAAAACTCAAATCGAACGAATGAATAATATGATTAATATGATTATTTATGATTGTTACCGCGGCGCTTACGCCTCTGCTTTTACGACTTGCTCTGATTCTGCGCTTTGTTTTGATTCTGCGCCCTGCTCTGCTTTTACGCCTTGCTCTGTTTCAGAACCCGCTTCAACATCTTGAACGGATTCTTTGCAGGAATCTTGATTCATTTTGAGAGAAATCAACGCGAGAAGCTCATCTGAAGTCTTTCCTTCCGTCTCGAACCCCGCGTCTTCAGCCATTTTAACAAGTTTTTCATGCAGCTCTTTCTCTTCCTGTTTTTTCTTCTCGGCGTTTTCCCGATTGAGCGCGTCAAATCCGCTTAAATCGAATTCCGCCGACTTCTGAGCGATTTTAAATTCCCCTAAAGCCGAGCCGACCGCGCGCGCAAGCTCGGGAAGCTTATTCGGGCCGAATAAGACCAAAGCAATAATCAAGACAATAAGAATC
>WRCE01000018.1 GCA_009784005.1 Candidatus Methanimicrococcus labiotermitis | reverse complement strand
TGCCCCTGCCTTGCCTTGCCCCTGCCTTGCCTTGCCCCTGCCTTGCCTTGCCCCTGCCTTGCCTTGCCCCTGCCTTGCCTTGCCTTGCCCAAGCCTTGCCTTGCCTTGCCCAAGCCTTGCCTTGCCTTGCCCAAGCCTTGCCTTGCCCAAGCCTTGCCTTGCCCAAGCCTTGCCTTGCCCAAGCCTTGCCTTGCCCAAGCCCTGCCACGTTCGCGAAGCGAACGGCTGTTTAAAAAAAAAGCTGATACATGTATGAAAGTTGCTGATGGCAGGTGACAGGTGGCAGGTGACAGGTGACAGGTGGCAGGTGACAGGTGGCAGGTGACAGGTGACAGGTGGCAGGTGACAGGTGGCAGGTGACAGGTGGCAGGTGACAGGTGGCAGGTGACAGGTGGCAGGCGACAGGTGGCAGGCGACAGGTGGCAGGCGACAGGTGGCAGGTGACAGGTGGCAAGTGACAGGTGGCAGGTGACAGGTGGCAGGTGACAGGTGGCAGGCGACAGGTGGCAGGCGACAGGTGGCATCAGCACTTTCCACATGCATCAGCTTTTTTTTGAAATAGCCGTTCGCTTCGCGAACGTGGCACTGCTACCGCCACTGCTGCCACCGCCACAGCTGCCACCGCCACTGCCGCCACCGCCACTGCTGCCACCACCACTGCTGCTGCTCCTGCCTCTTCTCTGCCCTGCCCTTTTCTCCTCTGTCTCTTCTCTGCCCTGCCCTGCCCTTTTCCCCTCCCTTTTCCTCTTTGATTTTGATAAGGTTTTTATAAACACAATGTATTCAATACGAAGAGTACAGACTAAAATTTTTTTAAAAAGAATAAAAGGAAAATTCAAATGATTCGTATTGCAATTCCGAATAAAGGCCGCCTCCACGAACCGACATTGGCGCTGTTCAAAGACGCGGGGCTCCCCATTTTCGGAGGGGGGCACGAGAGCAGGCAGCTTATTTCTAAGACGACCGACCCGGAGATTACGTTTATCTTTGCGAGAGCGGCAGATATCCCTCTTTATGTGGCGGAAGGGACGGCGGACCTTGGGATTACCGGACTTGATTTGGTTGAGGAAAGGAAGGCGAGCGTCGATCTTTTGCTCGATTTGAAATATGGGCACTCGCGGCTTGTTTTGGCGGTGCCGGAGACGTCGGAGATTCGGACAGCCAAAGAACTCGCGGGTAAGCGCGTCGCGACCGAGTTTCCCGAAATTACGAAAAGGTTTTTTGAATACAACAAAATCGATGACATTGAAGTTATTCAAGTCAGCGGGGCGTGCGAAATGACACCGCACATCGGCGTTGCCGAGGCGATTGTTGACATCACCAGTTCGGGAACAACGATGATGATCAACAAATTGAGAGCGATCGACGTTGTTTTTGATTCACAGGTGTTCTTAATCGCCAACAAAAAAAGTTTGGCGACTCAGGAAAAGATCAGAGATGTCGAAACAGCGGTGAGAAGCGTGCTTTTGGCGAAGACCAAGAGATACATCATGATGAATCTGCCCGCGGAAGCGCTGCATGACGTTCAGAAGATCCTTCCCGGGATGAACGGGCCGACCGTGATGGAAGTTCAAAGCCCCAACGCAAACGAAAAGGTGTATGCCGTTCATGCCGTTGTCGATTCCGATTCAATCTTCGTGGTGATTCGCAAATTGAAACTTCTCGGCGCGAGAGATATTTTGGTTTTGCCGGTCGAACGGTTGATTCCGTGAGCGAAACCGTTGTAAAACGTGAGTAAAACCATCGTAAACCGTAAGTAAAACCGTTGTAAAACAGTAGTAAACCGTGAGTGTAAGCATGGCTTTTGAAATTATCCCTGCCGTTGATATGAAAGGCGGCAAATGCGTTCAGCTTGTTCAAGGCGTCCCCGGCAGCGAAATGGTTTCGCTGGACGACGTGGCGGCGGCGGCTTTAAACTGGGTGGCGCGCGGCGCCAAGACGCTTCACCTTGTCGATTTGGACGGCGCTTTTGAAGGAAAACGAAAGAATGCGCCGATTGTTGAAGATATTGTCAGGCGCGCCAAGCCTCTGGGCGTTCAGATTCAAGTCGGCGGCGGCATTCGTTCGTTTAAAGACGCCGAAACGCTGCTTAGTGCCGGCGCCGATCGCGTTATTTTGAGTACGGCTGCCATGCAAAATCCTCAAATTATCAAGGACTTATCTGAAAGTTTCGGAAAACAAGCCGTGGTTGTCGGCCTGGACGCCAAAAACGGACGGGTGGCAATCGAAGGCTGGACAAAGCTTTCCGACAAGAGCCCGGCAGATGTCGGCATGCAGTTTGAAGCGTTGGGCGCAGGCTACATCCTGTTCACAAATATTGACACGGAAGGCCTTTTAAGAGGCATCGACGCCGGCCCGACGAAAGCATTAATCGACTCGGTGACAATTCCGGTCATCGCGTCAGGCGGCGTTACAGCTGTTGATGATTTGCTGAAATTAAGAGAAATCGGCGCTTACGGCGCTGTTGTCGGCAGCGCGCTTTATACAGACAAATTTACATTGGAAGAAGCCATCGCCGCTTTGAAAAACGTTTAACCGTTCAGAAAATACAAATAAATAAGAAGACCGGTAATAAATAAGAAATAAGAAGAACGGCAATAAATAAGAAGAACTGTTATAAAATCACATTTACATCACATTTACATCACATTTACATCACAATTATTTCACAATTATATCGTTTATAATCGAAAAGGAAGGAAGAACGATGTCTCAGGAACAAATCCGAAAAGCGTCCGTCTCAAGAAAAACCAAAGAAACGGACATTACGATTGAAATCAATTTGGACGGCGGCGGAAAAGCTGCCGTTGAGACGGGCATCGGTTTTTTTGACCACATGCTTGACGCGTTTGCCCGCCACTCAGGCTTTGATTTAACCGTTAAAGCCGCCGGCGACTTGCACATTGACGGTCACCACTTGGTGGAAGACACGGGAATCGTTCTCGGTCAGGCAACAGCAAAAGCGCTCGGCGACAAACGCGGTATTGCGCGCTTCGGAGAAGCCCGTATCCCGATGGACGAATCGCTGGCGGAAGTTGCAATAGACATAAGCGGCCGCAGCTTTTTGGTCATGGAGGCGGAATTCTTATCCCCTGTCATCGGCGCTTACAGCACACAGATGACAAAACACTTCTTTGAATCGTTCGCGTCCGCTGCCGGCATCAATATGAATATGAAAGTGGAGGGCGACAACGACCACCACAAAACCGAAGCGCTGTTCAAGGCATTCGCTTACGCCATGAAACGGGCAGCCGTTGTTGAAGGGCAGGATATCAAGAGCACAAAAGGCGTTTTGTAAGCGCGGTTTCGCGAATCCGCCTTTTTGTTTTTTCTTTTTGTTTCATCCGCTTTTTGCTTTTTCCCTTTTTGCTTTTTTCCTTTTTGCTTTTTCCCTTTTTGCTTTCTCCCTTTTTGCTTTCTCCCTTTTTGCTTTTCCCTTTTTTACATTCTTTAAGATTTTTTGACGCCTTTTGATATCTGTTTTATTGTTGCGATGTAAAGGAAACAGCTTATTGCGTTACAGATTACCCATCGTGTCATATTTGTTAAAGTATAATATGAATAAGGCGCATGATCTAAAGGTAAAAGAGCACCGGCGGCGGTTATCAGTATCACCGTTATGACCATCGCGCCTGTCATACAAATGAAAACAGATGCCGGCAAATATACAAATTGTCTTCCGGTTACTTTTGATTTGAATAAAAGCTTATAAAACGCATACAGGAAAAGGAGTGACGGCAAGAAAGCGTATGCTGTTCCGAGTAAGGCCCCTTCTCTGATCAGTTGATAATCGAATTGAACAACGAAAATGAGACAGGCAATAAATATCAAACTTGAAATTATCATTATCCCGATTTTGGTTTTATCTTTCGGTTTCGTTTCTTTTTTCGCTTCTTTGAAATTTTCAAAAACCGATGACAAAATCATGAAAATAAAATACAGAAACAAAAAAAGAACAGCATACGCCCATAGAAATTCGGGACCCTGAATTTGCGGCTGACCGATGTTGGAAAATGCTTGTAATAAATATAACAGAATGACGCCTTGCATAAAAGCGGCAGAACCGAGGAAGAAGAAGCTTAAATTGTAATGAAATGAAGGCTTCAGCATTTTGTAAACGAGATACGGAATGAAAATCGAAAAAATAAGAACCAATGTCAGCTGAGGCAAATAGAATCCTTGAATAAAATTGATGTTTGAAAGTTTTATTTCATTGGTGAATGCAAGAAAAACAGTCAACAAAAGGGACAGAAAATTCAGAGAAAGAAAAATAATCAAAGGGCCGGCTGTCCAAAAACAAAAATCTTTTAATGCTGTTATTGTTTCTGCAGAATGGAGTTCCGTGTCTTTTGACAAATTCCATTTCGTCATTTTATTCCTTCAATTGTTGTTTTGTTTTAACCGTATCGCGCCAAATCTATCATATAGGATGATAATCACCCTCATTATTTTATCGGAGATGATGCACGTTCTCCGTTGAATTCGGGATTGTTTTTTTTGAACCATTCAACCGGAATTTTTTAGCTGCCATACACCGCCTTACGCTGCCTTATGCCGTTTGTTTTCTTAACTTCTGTCAAATTATGCATAGTACGAATAATAAATCGTCAGAATTATTCATTTTAATTCGTTCATTCCCCGCCATATCCCGCGGATATGAAAACCAATAGGGGGCAGATTACATTTCGGCGAAAATCCGATTATTTTGACTTTCAAATATCCATCAAATGTCCGGTCAAATGTCAGCGCGGGGGTTTTGTTAAAAAGGTTTATATTCTACTTCAAATCAGTCTAAATTATGACGAAAGAAAAGAGGATTATCCCCTGTCTTGACCTTCTTCTGGATGAAAAAGGCGGCAGAGTGGTGAAAGGAATTGAGTTTGAAGAATTGAAAGATGCGGGGGACCCCGTTGAGTTCGCGAAAAAGTATGAGAAACAAGGCGCCGATGAGATTGTCTTTTTGGACATCACGGCTTCCGTTAAAGGAAGAGAAACGCTGCTTGATGTGATTAAGAGAGCGGCGGCCGAGATTTCTATCCCGTTCACAATCGGCGGCGGCATTTCATCCCTTGAAGCCGCTCAGAAGAATTTGGCGGCGGGCGCGGCGAAGGTTTCCATTAACACAGCCGGCGTGAAAGACCCGTCATTCATTTCCAAGGCTGTCAAGGAATTCGGCGCCGATAAAATCGTCGTTGCCGTCGACTGCAAAAGAAACCCCGACACCGCCGTTGAGGGCGTTAAAGTTTTTGAAGAAAACGGCGAAAAATTCTGGTATGAAGTTGTCATCATGGGCGGCAACGAAGGAACCGGAATCGACACCATCGAATGGGCCAAAAAAGTCGAGGCGCTCGGCGCCTGCGAAATCTTGCTCACCTCCAAAGACCGCGACGGCACGCGCGACGGATATGACTTACCAATCACCCGCGCGGTCGCAAAAGCCGTCTCCATCCCCGTCATCGCATCAGGCGGCGTCGGCACATTGGAACACATGGTCGAAGGCGTAACAATCGGCGATGCCGGCGCCGTTTTGGCGGCCAGCGTCTTCCACTTTAACAAATACACGGTCGGCGACGTTAAAGAAGAATTCCGCAAAAGAGGAATCTCTGTCAAACAGTGATTAATGGGAGGAACAATTGTTCCTTTCCTTCTTTGGTTTTTTTTGTTTTTTTGTTTTTTTCAAAAAAATACTGTTTGCTATTTCTGCTTGCTTTTTTCAAAAAAAACTGTTTCAATTTCTCGTTATATTTTTAGCAGAAAGCTCCATTTTCGGATTTGAGCGCTGCTTCGCATCGCCCAACTCCGAAAATGGAGGTCGGTTTGTGTGGTTTTTTGTTTTAATTGATTACAAGGCGTTCGTTTTCACTCAGCTGAAAGGCTACTCGTTTTTATCGGGTTAGCAATAGTGGCGGTGACAGCAGTGGCGGTGACAGCAGTGGCGGTGACAGCAGTGGCGGTGACAGCAGTGGCGGTGACAGCAGTGGCGGTGGCAGCAGTGGCGGTAGCAGTGCCACGTTCGCGAAGCGAACGGCTATTTCAAAAAAAAGCTGGTGCATGTACAAAAAAAGCTGGTGCATGTACAAAAAAATAAATGAATAAAAGGAAAAAGAAAAAAAAGAAAATGTTCGTTTTTATTGGAAATTCGACGTCAGCTTCCATTCGCTTCATCGACGTACTTTTGGCCGATTTTCACGTATTTTTCAGCGTCGGCTTTTGTTTTCGCTTCGGCGGCAACGCGGATGATGGGTTCCGTTCCGGACGGGCGGATCAGCATCCAGCCGTTATTAAAGTTGAGCTTTAAGCCGTCAACGGTTTCCGCGGATTGGTAGCCGATTTCTTTTTTATCGCGAATCATTTTTTTGGTAATTTCCGCCATCGCTTTTTTGGCATCAGGGCTTTTCAGTTTGATTTTTGTTTTTTCATTGAAGTAATTCGGGACCGTTTTTTTGAGTTCGGAAGCTTTCATACCGGTTTTTGCAAGCATCTCCAAAACGATGGCGGCCGCCATCGCGCCGTCACGACAAATCTGGTGCCGCGCAAAAATCATGCCGCCGTTTCCTTCTCCGCCGTAAACGGCGTTCACTTCCACCATTTTGCGGCCGACGTCAATGGAGCCGACGGGGGTGAAATAAATCGGAGCCTTTGCGTCTTCGGCGACATCGGCAAAACGGCGCGAAGTCGCAACAGTTGTCACAATCGGCCCTTTTTCTTTTTGAAGAATGTATTTTCCGATTGCCGCCAGTATGACTTCACCGTCAATGAAATCACCGTTTTCATCCATAAAGACGGCACGATCGGCATCCCCGTCTTGAGCGATTCCCAAATCCGCTTTGGAATGGCGAATCACCGCCGACATTTCCGTTAACACTTCCGGCAGCGGCTCAGGGTTTCGCCAGGGGAACATCCCGTTTGGATCGGCGCCGATTGATAAAACGCGACAGCTGAGCCTGCTCGCGAGGTCGGGCAACACAAATGACCCCGCGCCGTTTCCGGTGTCGGTGACAATTTTAAAAGACTTCTTTTCAATCGCTTTTTTGTCCACCGCCTCTAAAATACCCGCGATGTACATTTCATTGCAATTGTCATCACGAAGCAGGCATCCGGTTTTCGTCCAATCGGCGATGCCGAATTTCTTTGAAAAATAAATGTCTTCGATGGCTTTCTCATCATCTCTTGAAAGCTCTGTCCCATCTTCGGCAATCATTTTGATGCCGTTGTATTCACGGGGATTGTGAGAAGCCGTAACAATAATTCCGGCGTCAGCGTCCCGGTGTTTTTTAACATAAAACTGAAGGGCGGGCGTCGGCACAACGCCGATATCCATGACAGATGCGCCGCAGGACAGCAGACCGGAGACGGCGGCGTTTTTTAACATATGACCGGAAATCCGCGTGTCCGTGCCGATAATGATTTTAGGTGGCGTTCCGTTCTTGTTCAAAAGGAACGTGCTCAAACTGCGGGCCAAATCAAGCGCCATTTCAGGCGTCAATTCTACATTGGCAACGCCGCGAACTCCATTAGTACCAAAAAGTGCCATATTTGCCTCCTTTTACTTATCATCCGAAATAACCAATCAAAATAGTCAGCCGAAATAATTATCCGAAATAATTATCCGAAATAATTATCCGAAATAATTATCCGAAATAATTATCCAAATAATAATCCGAAATAATTATCCGAAACAATTATCCGAAATAATTATCCGAAATAATTATCCGAAACAATTATCCGAAATAATTCAAATCTACGTTTAAAATTATTTATCCGAAACAATTTAAATCTTCGTCTGAAATAATTCAACCGAAAGAATTCAACCGAAATAATTCAAATCCTCGTCCGCTGAGGGGCGGACGCCGTAGTTTTCAAACTCTTCGCCGGTGACCGAATCTTTGATCTTTTCGACCATTTGTTCCATGTCTTTGATTTTTTCATCAAGCGCGGCAAAGTCCACTTCGATTTCTAAAATACCGCATAACTTGCCGAGCAACTCTTTGGAGCTTAGAGGGTCCGCGATGTATCCCGTCGTTGATCCCATCAAGCAGGCGGCGTCAATGCCGCGCAATTGCGCAAACGCTAAAATAAGGCCGGAAGCGCCGACAATACCGCCCGGCGGTTCGGACGGGCTGAATTTGATTCCCTTTTCTTTCAAAGGCTCGACCATTTCTTTATTATTGACAGCGCCGATCACATAATTTTCAGTGTTGACGATGCCTGTCGGATAGCCGCCGAGCGTAAAGATACGCTTCACTTTGAATTGAGAGGCGAATCCGATGTAAGTTTCGCATAAACTGTAATGGCCCGCGGGGTCCGTGCTTTGGGAGTCGCCGGCTAAAATCAAGAGGTCCGTTTTCTCCGTTTTCGCTAAGTAAACGCGATTTCCGACAAGTGTCACTGTACTGTCCTCTCCAACCATAACTTGCGGCGGAAAATGGTCGGAATAAATCTCAATGATTTTTTGAGCGCCCAGTACTTCTACCAGATGATCGGCAACGAATTTGCCGACATGGCCGACGCCGGGCAAGCCGACAATCATAACAGGGTTATTTAAATCTTCGGCGGCCGGGTCGATGTGGTAAATTATTTCATCATTCATTCGAAAGACCTCGCAAACGGAAACGCGATTTTAAAAAAATTGATTTTAAAGATTAATTCTGAAAATTGATTCAAGATTGATTCAAGATTGATTCAAAGATTGATTCGAGATTGATTCAAAGATTGATTCGAGATTGATTCAAGATTGATTCTGAAGATTGATTCTGAAGATTGATTCAAGATTGATTCTGAAGATTGATTCTTTAAGATGAATTGCCGTCTTTCTTTTTTTTCAGAGACAATTTCGGACAGACTCTTTTTACTCCACCGTGCCGATATAAGCAAAGCCTTTTGGCGGCGCCGGTGTGTTTTTCCTTTCTGCGTTAAATTTGAATAGCTTTCCTTCATGCTCACCGGCAACAGCCATGTGACACAACGCAATCCCTGCGTCCACGCCGGTATGTTTGTACATCATCCCGATTAAGCCGCCTAAACTTTCCTGATAGTAAACGTGTACCTCATTGCCGTCAACAATAAAATACCACGGTTGTTTATTCAAACCTGATGGCGCTAACCGAGCCGCTTCCAAACGCGAGTCTTCTCCTTTTGCAATTTCGGTTATGGGTTTACGCGCAAATTCGGAAAGTTCTCTTGTTGCGGTTTCTGCAGGTTTCCCGAAAGCAAAGCCGATAATGTGGTTTGGGTCTTTTTGTTTACCCTTAACGCTGCCAAGCCAGCGTGTAGCTAATCCTATCGAATACAGATACAATTCAACGTGCTGAAAATGAAATCCGGCGCAAACATGACGCAAGGGCTGGTCTATACCGGAAATGAGCAAAAAGTGCGGCGCTTTTGGAAGTGCCAAACCTTTGACTTCTTCTGCTCCCACAATTTTATGCGTGAAATTCGCCCCGGGTAATAACGGAGTTATCCCGGCAATAAATGTTTCAATCTGCTGTATCGTTTCCGAGTCTAACGAAGTCATGTCGAATTTGCGAACAGACTTGCGGGTAAAAATTTGATCGTAGAGATTCATGACGGTTTCCCTCCTTTTAATGGCTTTCTATTTTATTCCTTTTGGGAGGAAAGCGACGCACGATAAATTCTGCGGTATTTGCCGTATCTGTCTTCAGGGGAATAGGAGGCAGGCCTTGGGCTTATACAGGAGCCGCCGCAACGGGCGCATGTTTCAAGCAGCGTGTATTGGCCGCAGCCGCCGCATTTTTTAATCCTCTTTCCCAACAGAATCACAGCCGTTCTTTATGCTTTTGCTTCGAGGTGGCGGTTGAAGACGCCGCCGCCGCCGTTGTCCGTGATGGATTTGATGGATGCCGCCGACGCTTTCTTTAAAACGGCCTCGGCTTTTTTGTAATCCGGCGCGACGACTTTGATTCTGTAACGCGGAGAACCGACGTAGGTCACTTCAACGCGAACGTCAGTATCGTCAACGGCGGTTGCCGCGGCTTTCAGCGCTTCCCGAATCTTTTCAATGCCGTCGGGCGCGTTGGTTGTCAAATCGATGTAACCGGCGATTTCAACAAAAGCGTCTTTGATGTTTTCACGAGCGACATTGACGATGGCTTCCGCCATTTTCGGCTCCGTCGGGATGCTTTCAAAGGCAGATTCGCCGGCGATGGCAGCCTCTTCAAAAGCGGCGTAAGCGCTTCCGAATTCGGAAACGAATTTATGGTACAGCGTCTCCGCGTCTTCTCCGGTCAGGCCGGCTGTTTCGGCGGCAATTTGAATCCATTTTTCAGCTTTCTGCTCGTTTTTCCAAAGCTGGATTTTTGTTCTTTTCTGATGCTCGTTCACATCTTTTAATGATAAATCGATATGGCCGCGGGTTTTGTCAATGTTTAAGACTTTACAGACATTTTTTTGCCCTTCGCGAATGTAATCGCGAACATATTTGACCCATCCGGCTTTGATTTCGGAAATATGGATAAATCCTTCTTTATTTTTATATTCTTCAAGCTCGACGTAAGCGCCAAAGTCAGTCACGTTCGTGACATGGCAAACAACATAATCGCCGGTTTCCGGCCAGTCATTACTTTTCATTTTTTCCCCTCTTCCTTTTGTTCCCTTTTTCCGATTTCAGGCATTCTTTTGTAAGATTCATTTCCTGATTTGAAATGAGCGGTGATTTGGTTTAAACACTAAAACAACTTAAGAAATAATAGAATATAAAAGGTTCCCGTAAAGTGACGACGAAGTTGCAGCGATGTTGCCGCAAAGTTATCGCGAAATTGCCGCGATGTTATTGCAAAGCTGCAAAAAAAAGAAACGTTTTTGAAAACGTTTTTGAAAACGTTTTTGAAAGCGCTTGAAAAAACGCCTTTGAATACGCTTGAAAAAACGCCTTTGAATACGCTTGAAAAAACGCCTTTGAATACGCTTGAAAAAACGCCTTTGAATACGCTTGAAAAAACGCCTTTGAAAACGCCATTAAGCGTATTGCCTGACAACGTCCAAAATGGCATCCAGGTCTTCATCTTTTAAGGTGAATTTTTCTTTCGCGTAAATAGATCTGAGTTCATCTCTGGACTGCGGAAGGATGTCGGCGATTCTGACGGCAACCACCGGTCTCATTTTCTCAAACTCTAAAAGTTTGGCGACCAGTTCTTTGGCGTCCTTTGCGCTCAATTTTGCGAAAACTTCGGCGTGATTCAAAGCTTTTCTGAATTCATAAACCTGTTCTTCGTCACTCACTTCGCGCCTTTCTTCCATTATTTGAGTAAGCATTTCCTTAACTTCGGCAAGGGTCAAGAGTTCTTCGCCAACGACTTCTTTAACAATCATTTCAAAACACTTCCGGGAGCTTTTCGTCCGACCGGCGGACGGTTCCTGTTCTGTAAAAAAAGAAGGGGTTATTTTATTAATAAAATAAAACCCGTTTTTCTGAATTTTTAGATAATTTGCTTAATATTTCTGCGGTTTCAAGTGCTGCGGAAGGGAAATGACTTCCTTCATGGCCTTTCCGTCTCTGACGCTTAAAATGTATGCGCGGCCTCTCTGACCGACGACTTTGCCGGTGGAGCCCTGAAACTTCGGGTTCGGGTGTCCTTTTTGAAGGCTCGCGTCAATGTCGATGTGAACCATTTGACCGTCTTCAAATTCCTGAATAGCTCTGCTCGGCGCAGACGTGCCTCTCTCGCGAATCGAGTTTTTAAGTTTGTATCTTGTGCAGCGTCTTTCGCCTGCTGATTTTGATGACATTTTTTAAATCTCCTTAATTTAGTTTAAATTTCGTTAAATAACGTTTTTTTATCGTTTAAATATCGTTTAAATATCGTTTAAATGATGAGTGGGATGAATATTAATACAACAAACGGCCCGCATCTCAAGCGGCGCCCGATTTTGTTCTTACCCGGAATACTGTTGATTTCGTCCGGTTCCGGCACGGCCGGTTAATCCGCCGAAGCAGAGTTGAAACGAGGCGGACTCATATGAATCCGGCGAATCAAGCCGCCGTTCGCCCTTGTTTACCTTAGTTCTGTTATCTTATCTATTATCTTAAAAACAACTATTCCATGCTTCGTTTTGTATAACTTCAGCCATGGATAATTATTTTGATATATTAAGTTTATCGACAGGAAGGAATCAAACAAGATATCCAACCTTAATAAACCTATCTTTTAATTCCGAGTAAAAACACCATTAATTCCAATTAAAACACCAATGAAACGCCGAGTAAAAACACCGAGTAAAAATTCAGAATTGACAAAGAACCGGCAACTGCATCAGTACAGATTGGAAATAAACCAACAGCAGCAGCAACAAATAATGATAATAGCCGTTCATTCCGATTCCGTCCTTCGCTGCGCTCAGACCGGAATTCGTAATGAACGGTCGGTTTATGGGATTAAAAGAGAAGAAAAAAATGAAACACCAATTCATTCGTTTTATTCAAAACCCGAACGCCGCTTTTTCAAAACCCTGAAAGATAAGTTTAAAGAAAAAGGGCGTTCCCTTTTCTTATTTTCATAAAGAAAGGGGTGTTTCATTTCTCTCAGTTCTTCTTCAAAAAGTTCAAGTACGACCGCAATTTCGGATTTCGGAAGCGAAGCGGACGAAAGACGAAAATGCGGCGCGCGACTTATTTTCATCAATATTTAACAATACATTTTTCTCATCGGTATTCTCATCAGTACAGATTATTTCAATACTCTGTCTTTCTATTCAGCGTTCTTTCGCCCTCGGCGTTCTTCCATCCTCAGCGTTCTTCCGAATTCGCGTCTTCAGAAATCGCGTCTCCCTCATTCATGTCTTCCTCATCCGTGCCTTCCTCGTTTCCGATATCGACATGGATCACGTCCAACTCTTCGACTTTCGCGCCGATGCCCAAAATGCCGGCGATACTCGGAACTGTTCGTCCCTCGTCGCTTGACGCCAATTCTTTGACATACAGGCCGCCGTCGCACAAAATTTTAACCCACGCGATTTCAAACACGTTTTTTGTTTCCGTTCCCGTTTCCGTTCCCGTTCTTTCCAATTCCGCGGTGTGAACGCTGCGGTTTCGGCATAAATCGGCTCTTCTGTGTTTGACGCGATTGGGCGTGTTTTGATTAATCTCGCGCCCTTCCAATTCTTTTAAGGCGGCTTTCAGATTTTCTTCAGTGACAGGGGATTCAAAACGGATTTTTAAGCGGTAGGTTTTCTTCGCTTTTTCGGTTTTTAATTTTTCCACCATATTTTTGCCGCAGAATGTCAATTCGGAAACTTCGATTTTTCCTTTTGCGTATTCATTGATCTCTTTTTCCAACGCTTTTATGTCGAATTTTCGTTTCACCGGCGCTTTGGCTTCCAAAACAAACGGCCGTCCCGTGCCGAGCATCAGCGCGTCGATATCTTCGCGGCCCGCGCCGTGGAAGACAACATCTTCCGATTCGGCGGCTTTCCAGAGCGGATAGCCGGCAAGTTCGCCGACAGATTCGGGATACTGCTTACCGGTGCCGCCGCACTTTTCACATCCGCGCCCGCGGCAGTCGCGGCACGGCCATTTCGTTTGCGGTATGCCCCGGATCTTCTTTTGGTACCGGCCGTAAATATACAAGGAACGAATGTCAATGGCGGCTGTTTTTGCCGCGATGTCAAATGTAATCATGATGTCGGGATTTGAAAACGCCGCCGACTTGCCGGTTTTTTGTGAAAAGATTTTGCCGGTCTCGCGGTTGATTTCGCTTTTCAGCGGCTCGGCGTAAGCCGTACCGCACTGTTCCCATAAAATTTCTTCATTTTCGCTGAGAAGACCGCTTAATTTGGTGCCGGCGAGGAATGTTTCGTACTCGATTCCCTGAAGCTTTTCAATCGCCATGTCCGCCCAATCATCCAAACTTTTGAAAATGTCCAAACAAACCCAACATTTAGAAACGGCGGGTTCGCTGTCGTCGGTGTCGTTGATGCTGTTGCTGTCGGCGTTGTTGTCGGCGTTGCTGTCGGCGTTGCCGTTGCCGCCATTTCCTTCAATCAGTTTTTCTTTTCGCAATGTTTTTTGAGAATGAATGCTTGAGGGCGCGAGTTTTTCCAAAAGCGTTTGATCCCCGCTGTCTTTATAGCGGCGGTCGGCATCCATTGCCATTGCCAGTTTGACAGCTTTTCCGCGCTCGTCATTTCCAAGGCCGGTTGACAATTTCGCGAATTGGCGGCCGAGGCAGTGGTCACAAACAGGCCCTTCCGCGATGATTTTTTCGGCAATTTCAAATATATCGGTCATGCTTTTCCCTCTCAGCTGAAGTGTTTAAACAAATCGTCTCTCTTCATTTTGTGGAATTCGTTTTTCAAACAGGATATCAGCGGGCGTATGTCGCCGCCGCGGGCGCAAACGGGCGCAATCAAAGCGCCGCACTCTTTGTACGTCCCCTCATATCCGAAAATATCAACAATTTCATCCAGCATGGCGTCTTTTTCATCTTCTTTGACTTTGTCCATTTTATTCGCGGCGATAACTGTCACAATTTCCATTTCGTCCAAGAAATCATGAAGTTCAAGGTCAATCGGAATTTCATCGCGCGAATCCCAACGCTCCGTAATTTGCGCAAACGCCGGCCCGTCAATCACTAAGACGGCGACTCGGATTCTGTCGGCATGTTTTTCGATGTATTGAACAATCGTGTCTTTGATTTCATCCGCTTTTTCTTTGGTCACGCCGGACATAAAACCAAAGCCCGGCATATCGGTGATTAAAAAGTCATCAAAATAAAGGTGCGTCGGCTTCAGCGTCACACCCGGTCTTTTTCCCGTGCGAACGGTCCGGCCGGTCAGGCTTTTTAACAGCGTCGATTTGCCGACATTGGAGCGGCCGACAAAAACAACTTCAAAAGTAACGGCGTCGTTCTTCTTTTCGATTTTTTCGATCGATTTGATTTTTTGGCGCGTTTTCAATTTCGCCAGATTTTTCTTTCTTTTAACGCCGTGCTTGGGCGCCCTGTAGTCGGGAGGGGTTGCCATAATATATGCCTCTTTCAAATGGTGGTGATTGGCCGATTCTTAAAAACTCATAAAAATCATCAAACTCATAAAACACGTAAAACATAAAAAACACGTAAAACGTATAAAACGCGTAAAACGTATAAAACGCGTAAAACTCATGATTGAATCGGAACGAATGATATTTGGCATGAATAATGTCGTCTTCTATTTAAAGGATGCATATCTTTTGAACTTATGAAGCAAATTGAACTGATTCAACTTTTGGAACAAATCGCGCCGCCCGAACTCGCGGACAGTTTTGACGAAGGACGTATCGGCCTTGTCATTGACTTGCTCTATACAAAAAACCGCGAAATCAACAAAATCGCCGTCACTTTGGATGTCACGAAAACAGTTTCGGAGAAAGCCGCGGCCTTTGGAGCGGACATTTTAATTTGCCACCACACCCCTCTTTTTCACCCAATCATGATGATTCAGGAATCGCTTGCCAAACGCCTGAAGATTATTTTTGACAACAACATATCAGTGTATGCCATGCACACCAATTATGACCGCGCCGAAGGCGGCATTAACACGGTTTTGGCTGACCTTCTCGGGCTTAAAGACCGGCAGATGACGGATTTCGGCGTCATCGGCACAATAGAACAAACCACCGCCGACGTTTTCGCAAAAACCGTTTCCGATAAATTTAACGCGCCGGTCGTTTACGCCGGAAACAACACAATTCAAAAAGTCATGATCTGCGGCGGCAGCTGTTTCAACCGCTACGCTATGGCAATCGCCCGCGAACACGGCGCTGACGCCTTCTTGTCTTCCGAAATGAAGCACAGCGATGTTCTTCGCGAGCGCGGCGATATGACGGTGATTGATGCCGGCCATTACGCGACGGAAAACCCGGGCATGAAAGCTTTGGCGAAAAGGCTGGAAAAAGAACTCGCCGGCAAGGCCGAAGTTTTATTTATCGACGACGACCCGGAATTGAAATCGGTATAAAACGAAAAAAACGGAAAAAAACGGAAAATCATCTCTTCTGATGATTTCCGTCATCTTTTTCCGTTATCTTTTTCCGTCCTCTTTATTTCCGTCACCTTTATCTCCGTTATCTTTTTTTCACTTTTAGACGGCCTCGACCCACAAAATCAAGACACCGTTGATACTTCCTGTGCTTTTGTAATCCGCGGGCACTTTCAAATAGAGATCGGATGATGCAGTCCGGCCTTTTTGAACCGTTTTCTCATAGTCCGGCCAGAAGTCATCGTCAATCCAAAGTCCCCTCTTGTACAAATCATCGGAAGAAGAAGTCACTTCAGCTGTCACGATGACATCGCATGAGCCGCTGTTTCTGATTTCCATTTCTTTTGGTTCGCTCGTTTGACCGGCGGACAAGTCACCGAAGTTTAACGAATCCACAGAGAAGGAAACGGACATGGTCGGCAGAATATTCACGGTCATCGAAACAGAGCCGCCTGTCGTCGGGCCGTCGGGCTTTTCAGGCTTCTCGGGTTGTTCCGGCTGCTCGGGCGGTTCGGGTTGTTCGGGCTGCTCGGGTTTTGAACCCTCGACGCTGACCGCGTAGCTTGAAAACGGATGCAAAAGAGGCGCGTTGTCAGCGAAGACAGTTAAAATCGTTTTCGGCGTGGTTCCAATTCCGTTGCCGTCAGTATCGGCGCCGTTATAGGCACTGCCCCAGTAGTTGCCCGGATTTCCCATCCAGTCGACGTCGTTGTATGTCAGCGTCAGGGATTTCGGGCTGTTGAACAAGACGACCGCCGGCACCGCGCTGCCGTAAGACGCGACGTTGCCGCCCGCGTTATCAAAGATGTCGTTCATGAAGATCGCGTTGTTTTCTCCGGCGTTGTAAAGGTAGATTCCTTTCAACGTATTGCCGCTGATCTTGTTATTTGTGATAACGGTGTCTGAGGTTTGCGCTTTCCAAAGGCGGATTGCTTCGCCCGCATTGCCGGTAATCGTGTTTCCTTCAATGATGGCGTTGCCGGCGTTTTCTAAACAGACGATTCTGGCGGCGCTGCCGCTTCCTGAAAGGCCGGTCAATGTGTTTCCGGTAAATTCGATGTTATCCGCGGTGATATAAACAGCGTTTGTAAAGCCGCTCATGTTTCTGACAATGTTGTCTTTAAAGACAGCGCCGTCCTTTGCCAGTTTTATCCCGTCTCTGTGTGTCATGCCGTCGAAAATACAATTTTCAATGACATTGTTCACGGCGTCGACTTGAAGGTTGATGCCGTATGAACCGTTAATAAAAGTGACGCTTTTGATCACGATATTCTCTTTTTTCGGCAGAATCGAGAAGCCGCCCAAATCTAAAATGACGCTTTCTTTGTCTTCCCCGACCAGTGAAATTGATTTACTGATGCTTAAATTCGCGGTGAACGAATACGTTCCCGAACGGATGAAAATGACATCATTGTCGGCGGCGGCCGCGACTGCGGCTTGAATCGTTTGAAAATCCGCATCAGACGCTCCGACCGTCCATTCTTTCGCGGCCGCTGTTCCCGTGAATGCGAACAAAACGAGAAAAGCGATTAAAAGTGCGCTCCCAAACGCAAGTTTCATATTTTTCATAGTTATCCTCTTTAGTTTTATTGAAGACTTGCCGTTACAGGCAAGCTTCTCAGGTTTAATTCGATGGCAGCAACAGTGAGACAAACCCTGTTGCTTCACTCCCCCGAATCGTCAAAAGTAGATAGGCATTCTGATTTTTTCAAAAACGATAACTATATCTGCAAAAAATAGAATAGGCTATTATAAAAGCCCTACCGCTATTCATTTTAGTTTTTTAAAAAAATGACCCAAAGGGTTTGACCCAAAGGATTTGACCCAAAGGGTTTGACCCAAAGGGTTTGACCCAAAAGGTTTGACCCAAAAGGTTTGACCCAAAGGGTTTGACCCAAAAGGTTTGACCCAAAGGGTTTGACCCAAAGGATTTGACCCAAAGGATTTGACCCAAAGGGTTTGACCCAAAGGGTTTGACCCAAAGGGTTTGACCCAAAGGGTTTGACCCAAAGGGTTTGACCTTAAAAGATTGAACCTAAAAAAAGAATTAAGCCTGAACAGCCGACTTATTCTGCGTTTCTTCAACGTGGGTGTAAGTGGTTGTCCGAAGCTGAGGCGTCCGGCCGATTTGGCGGATGACGTCTTCGATTCTCTGCCGCGGCATGTTGGTGCCGTATTTGGCGCCGGCGGCTTTTGAAATCGTATCTTCCATCAGCGTGCCGCCGAAGTCGTTGGCGCCGGCGCTGAGGCCGACTTGACAGAATTTGGCGCCGAGTTTGACCCACGACACTTGAATGTTGGGAAGAACGTCTTTGAACAAAAGGCGCGGGACGGCGTACATTCTCAAATCATCCAAGCCCGATGCGCCCGATTTGACAAGGCCTTTCTTGAACAGAGGGGTGTTTTCGTGAAGATAAGTCAGCGGGATGAATTCCGTAAAGCCGCCGGTCTTCTCTTGGATGCGTTTGAGGCGAAGCAGGTGGTCGGTCCTGTCTTCGTTGTTTTCGATGTGGCCGAACATGATTGTGGATGTTGTTTGAATGCCGGCTTTGTGAATGGTCGTAATGACCTTTTCCCATTCGTCCGCCTTTATTTTACCGGGGCAGAGCGTCTTTCGGACGTCGTCGACCAATATTTCGGCGGCGGTTCCGGGGATGGTATTCAATCCGGCTTCTTTGAGCATGATGACGGCGGTTTTTAAATCAAGCCCCGCGTTTTCGGCGGCGGCGTAAATTTCCATCGGCGAAAACCCGTGAATCGAGATGTCGCCGTAAGGCGCTGTCGCTTCATGGATGTTTTTAACCATTTCAATTTGGAGGTGCGTATCGACATCTTTTCGAATGCCCCCCTGAAGGCAAATTTCCATAGCGCCTGCCAATCTGGCTTCCAACGCTCTTTGCCCGACTTGTTTGGGTGTCATAAAATAAGCGTTCGGGCTATCGGAAGCTGTTCGAAAAGCGCAAAAACCGCAATTTAAAGAGCAAACGTTTGTAAAATTGACATTGGCATTAATAATATAGGTGACAACGTTGCCGCTGATTTCCTTCCTGAGTTCGTTGGCCGCTTTGAGCGTATCGAAAAACAAATCATCGTTTTCAAATAATTCAATGCAGTCTTGACGGGACAGGTCTTTGTCTTTCAATTTTTGTATATCCATATCCATAAAGACACCAATTCGCCTTTAAAAATCAAGAGTATTTAAACCTAATCAATGACGACAGACTTTTTAAAATATTGTCATGACGAACAGAAAGGAATGAGAGAAAAAATGTTAAAATAAACGATTTTCTCAAAAAGGGGCTGAATTGAGAAAAACGTTTCGGAAATTTATAAATACGATTTTAGAGCTTTATTGTTTTTATTTTTCCGCTCTTTTCGTTTCTTTCGCTTCTTTTCGTTTTTCGTTTCTTTCGCTTCTTTTCGTTTCTTTCCGAGTCTTTGAGTCTTTGATTCCGGCTTGCCGTCCGTCATCCGTGTTTTTTTAAAAACTCAAACAAAATATCGTTGACTTCTTCCGCTTCATTGCCGACGACGTGCGGGAAATGTTTTGCCCCCTCTAATTTTACTTCCGTGAAGCAGGGGACGTTTTGGCGCAGCCTTCGGATTTCTTCTTCTTTTATCAAAAAGTCTTCGCTGCCGTAAATCAGAAGGAACGGCGCCGTGATTTTTTGAAGGTCTTCATCGGAAAAATCGGGATATCTTTCGCCGGTCTTAATCGTTTCCCGAAGAAAATCTTCCCAATTGCCGCGGTGAGCCGGTTCAAAGTCCGCTTTCAAAAAATCAATAAAGCCGCAATACTTAACGCAGTCGATGTTATCGGGACAATATTTTCCCAAATAAGTTCTCACGTCATCGTTCGGGCAGCCGCCGGAGCTGATTGATGTCATCGTTTTGATGCGCCCCGGATGGTTAAAAGCGCAATACATCGCCGCGTCCGCGCCCATACTGTGACCGATGATATGCGCCTGCTCAATGCCTAAATGGTCCATCAGGTCAATGACATCTTCGGCTAAAAGCGGCGTTGTCCAATTCATAGAGGACGATTCCGTTCTCCCGTGACCCCTCAAGTCGGGGTAAATGCCGCGGAAACAGAATTGGAACTTTTGGATTTGAGAAGCGAAAGCGATGATTCCCCGCGAGAAACTGCCGTGAATAAAAATGACAGGCTCTCCGGTTCCGATCTCTTCGTAATACATTTTCAAATCATTTTTTTCAAAATAAGGCATTGTTATCCCGAGTCACCATACCATCTTTTCCTTTTTATTATTTGCGTGCGTTTCAAAAAAAACAGGTTCCTGATAAAAAATGACAGCCGGTCAAAAGACAAACGGTCAAAAGACAAACGGTCAAAAGACAAACGGTCAAAAGACAGCCGGTCAAAAGACAGCCGGTCAAAAGCCGTCCGATCAAAACCGGCTGCTAACCCTCAATAGTATACCTGCTCCCGCTCAATTCGGGCAATGCGCCGTATGTTTATCAAGAAAGACATGCATGTCCGAAATCAAACCCGCGGCGGCATCAGCGCCTGCATTGGCATCAAAAGGCAGCGTGTAAAGCGCCAATGCCGTACCTGCCTGATAGCTGATATCATGGTTATTGTAACCCTGTGAAAAAGGCTCTGACCATACCGCTTTACCGGCAATGTACATGTGATACGCGTCATCGTCTGCCGGATCTCGGCCATATGACGCTGAAGCGCGGTTGTTTGAAAACACAATGCCGGCGGCGTTCGCTGGAATCGTCAATTTGTTCAGGCTTTGATTAGAGCCGGTTATCCAAACACCGCCGCCGCTGCCGGCCGCCGTGTTACCGGAAATGTTGCCGCCGGTCAAATGGAAAACCCCGCCGTTGCCGCCGTATACGTACACGCCGCCGCCGTTGCCGCCATAACCGCCAATATCGCCGTTGCCGCCACCATTTCCGACGATGCCGAAACCGTTCGCGGTGTTATTCGCGATTGTACCGTTTGTCATCGTCATGTTGGAATATGCGTACACGCCGCCGCCATTACCGCCGCCGCCATTGCCGCCGCCGCCATTGCCGCCGCCGCCATTGCCGTTGCCACCGCCATTACTGCCGGTTCCGTTCGCGGCGTTATGCGCAATCGTGCCGCCGGTCATCGTAAACCTGTGATATGAATACACGCCGCCGCCGCAATTATCCGCTTTGTTATTCAAAACAGCGCCGTCCGCCATGTTGAAAGAAGAATGCGCGTAGACGCCGCCGCCTTTCGTGACAGCCGTGTTGTTCACAATCAGACTGCTGCCCAGCATGTTGAAGTTGGCGTTCGCGTAAACGCCGCCGCCCGTGTCGGCTTTGTTGTCAGAAATCTCACCGTTTGTCATGATGAAGTTGGAATTCGCGTACACGCCGCTGCCGCTGACGGCCGCTTTGTTGTGAGCGATTTTCCCGCCCGACATGTTAAAGGCGGAAAAGACGTAAACGCCGCCGCCGCAATTATCGGCTGTGTTGCGGGTGATTTCCGGGTCGCCGGATAAACGGAGGGAGGAAGCGGCATGGATGCCGCCGCCCGTTGTTGCTTTGTTGTTTGTGATGGTGCCGCCGGTGATGTTTGAGGCCGGACGCGCGTACACGCCGCCGCCGGGGCCGCTGTGGACCGCGTTGTTTTCAATCGTTCCGCCCGTCATGTTAAAGGCGGAATAGGCATAAACGCCGCCGCCTGAGCCGGTGTTCACCGCGTTATCCGCAATCATGCCGTCCGTCATGTTAAAGGAGGAGTAGGCATAAACGCCGCCGCCTGAACCGGCCTTCACCGTGTTCTTTTCAATGACGCCGCTGCCGGACAGCTTAAAGTCGCCCGCCGAATACACGCCGCCGCCGGCATCCGTAACGGCGTTGCCTGAAACAGTGCCGCCGGATATGTAATATGACCCGCCGTAAGCCACATAGACGCCGCCGCCGGCATTTCGGGCTGTGTTGTTCGCGACCGCGCCGTCGGACATAACAAAAGACCCGCCGCCTGACACAAGAACGCCGCCGCCGCAGCCGGCCGTCTTATTGAGCGTGTTGCCGGAAATTTCGCCGCTGTTCATGATAAGAACGCCGCCGTTGCCGACAGTTACCCCCCTGCCGCCCTTTCCTTTTTCATGCGTCACAATAATGCCTTTAAGAGCAGGCGTACCGATTGTCAGGCTCCCTTTAACGATAACAGTGTCATAGCCGTCCGCGCCGATCAGCGCGAAAGGCCCGTCCGTATTGCTTATCAGAATGATATTTTTATCAGAGGGAATGACAAGCGGCCTTGTCAGCGTAATATCATTTTCAAGTTCAATCGTATAAGACCCGGGCCCTGCGGGAGCGGCGGCGACCGCGTCTGTCAATTCAGTTTCATCACTCACCGCCGCGTCGGCGGTAATCGTGTAAGCCATCAGCGTGAGTCCTGAAATAATCGCAAGCGCAATTGCCGCCGCGATGGCAAAGAGTATTGTTTTTCTTGCGGTTCTGTTTTGATTCATTTTCGTTTTTCCTTTCAATTTTTCGTTTTTCTTTTCAATTGTTTTCGTTTTATCAGTTATTGCCGTTATGCCGTATGCCGTTATGCCGTTATGCCGTATGCCGTAATGCCGTTATTGATAAGTCTGAGTTTCGTTTACTTCCTCACGCGAAACGCTCCTACCTCAGCATAAACGAAGGCGTTTAAATCCGATTTATTTTTTTGTACAGAATGAAACAAAACACCAAAGCCGGAACCGTCAACAATGCAAACATCAAAAACAGCGTGCTGTTCATTTTGTCTGTGTCCGTATCTGTGTCCCTGTCAGTGTTTTGAGTGTCTTTTGAATCGCCGCCGCTTGGTCCCTTCGCGGGCGAAGCGGTCGTTTTATCGGAACCGGAATTGTTGTTTTCGTTTTTGTTGTTTTCGTTTTTGTTGTTTTCGTTTTTGTTGTTTTCGTTTTTGTTGTTTTCGTTTTTGTTGTTTTCCGTGATCAAAGCCTGACCGAAACCGCTGCCTGAATCTTTGCCGCTGTCGCCGCCGGTATCGACAAACACTGTCCATTGCGCGTACAAGACATGGTCCTCCGCCGTCATCACAATCGCAGACGGATTTACCTTTTTGCCGCCTTTCGCTTCTGTAAACCAGCCTTCAAAGACATACCCGCCGCGGCTCAGCACAGGCAATTTGCCGATTGGTTTATCGAAAAGTATGAGTTTAATGTCCGACATCAAACCGATAACTGCATCATCGCCTGCGTTGGCGTCAAAAGACAAAGTGTAAAACGTCAGAGGCGTACCGATTGTATAGCTGATATCGTAGTTATTATAACCCTGCGTCAGAGGATCCGACCATGTCACATCACCGACAATATACATCGCGTATGCGTCATCATCCGCCGGATTTCTGTCATATGCCGCTGATGCGCGGTTATTTGAAAACACAACGCCGACGGCATCCGCGGGAATCTTAAAACTACCTAAGCTTTCATTGGTGTCGGTTATCCAAACACCGCCGCCGTTCAAATATGCGAAATTATTCGAAACCGTGCCGCCGGATATCACAAAAGACCCATCATAAAAAGCAAACACACCGCCGCCGTTCAAATATGCGAGGTTATTCGAAACCGTGCCGCCGGACATCTCAAAAGACCCGGAGTCGACACTCACACCGCCGCCGCTCTCCGTTGCGCTGTTATTCGTAATCTCTCCGCCGGACATCTCAATAAACCCGTATTCGACACTCACACCGCCGCCCTACACTGTTGCGCTGTTATTCGTAATCTCTCCGCCGGATATCTCAATTGTCCCGACGCGAAGATGCACACCGCCGCCCATTGAAGCTGTGTTATTCGTAATCTCTCCGCCGGCCATCTCAAGTACCCCGCTGCGAAGATTCACACCGCCACCGTAATTGGCTGTGTTATTCGCAATGACAGCGTTGCCATGCATCTTAAAAACCGTATCGTAACCGTACACACCGCCACCGTAAAAGGCGGTGTTATTCAAAATCTCTCCGCCGGACATCTCAAAAGGAAAATCGTATGAATACACACCGCCGCCTCCGTTTATTGCGATGTTATCAGAAATCGTGCCGCCGTGCATCTTAAAAGACCCTAATAAAGCATAAACGCCGCCGCCCATTTCCACTTTGTTATTCGCAATCGTTCCGCCGTACATCTCAAAAGACCCATCTACATTAACATACACACCGCCGCCCGAAGGAATACCCGTGCTGCGCCCGATATTGCCGGAAATCTCACCGCTGTTCATAATAAGAAAACCATTGCTGCCGACATGTACGCCGCTGCCTTTCTTACCTCCTCTGTGAGTCACAATAATACCGTCAAGATCCGTTGTTCCAAGAGTCAGTTTCCCGGAAACGGTAAGCGTATCCTGATCCGCTGCACAGATAAGCGAGAAAGGACCGCCTTCGCCGCTTATCAAAATAATATTTTTACCGACGGGAATGATAAGCGAGCCGGTCAGTTCAATGTCATTTGTAAGTTCAATTGTGTAAGGCGCCGGTCCCGCGGGAGCGGCACTCACCGCGCCGATAAGTCCGGCCGCATTGCTCACCGACGCATCGGGGGCGGCAGCGTAAGCCGGCATCATAAATCCGAATAGAAGTGTCAGCGCTATTGCCATCGCAATGGCAACAGGCATTGTTTTTCTTATAGTTCTTATAGTTCTGTTTTTATTCATTTTTATGTCCCCTTCAATTTTTTTCGTTTTATTTGTATAACGCCGTCACATAATTGTTTTCGATCGTTTTTTACCGTTATTGACATTATTGCCGATATGACCGTTATTGATAATTCTGAATCTGATAGACGCCGTTTTTTCAACAAATTAAATCCGCCGCCGTTTTTTCAACATATTAAAACCGCCGCCGTTTTTTTCAACATATTAAAACCGCCGCCGTTTTTTTCAACATATTAAAGCCGCCGCCGTTTTTTCAACATAGTGAATCCGCCGCCGTTTTAAGGACTGAAGTCAGCCGGCCCAAAGACAGGCCGGCTGTCACGTTTCGTAATCACCCTCACGCGAAACGGTCAGACCTTATTTTTGTTCTTGTAAATGATGAAACGGGCAGCTATTGCGAGCGCCGCCAACAATACAATCACCCAAAACAGCGCTCCGCGAATGCTTCCCGTGTTTGTGTTTGGAGTGTCTTTTGAATCGCCGCCGGGTGTTTCTTTGGGTGGCGCAGAGGTCTTTTTATGGGAACCGGAATCGTTTTGTCCGTTTTCGTTTTGTTCGTTTTTGCTGTTTTCCGTGATGACAGCCTGACCGAAACCGCTGCCGCTGTTGCCGCCGTTGCCGCCGTTGCCGCTGCCGCCGCCGGTATCGACATACACTGTCCACTGCGCGTACAAAACAAAATCCCCCGCCGTCGTCACAATTGTAGACGGATTTACCTTTTCGCCGCCCTCTGCCTCTGTGAACCAGCCTTCAAAGACATACCCGTCCCGGCTCAGCTCAGGCAATATGCCGTGCGGTTTGTTGAAAAGGATGGGTTTGTCGGCCGACATCAGACCTTTGACATCATCATCGCCCGCATTGGCGTCAAAAGATAAGGTATAAAATACCAAAGGCGTACCGACTTTATAGCCGATATCGTAATTGTTATAACCCTGCGTAAAGGGATCCGACCATGTCACGTCACCGACAATATACGTCGCGTATGTACCGTCATCCTTCGGGTCACGGTCATATGCGCCGGCAGCGCTGTTGTTTGAAAACACAACGCCGACGGCATCCGCCGGGACCTTAAATAGATTGAGCGCATAAAGAAAAACACCGCCGCCGACCTTCTGTGCGATGTTATTCGCAATCGTGCCGCCGTACATCTCAAAAGACCCATCGGCAACAAACACGCCGCCGCCTTCATTGAAGGCTGTGTTATCGGAAATCTTGCCGCCGTACATCTGAAAAATCCCGAGGTAAGCAACAAACACGCCGCCGCCGAACGACGCGTTATTATTCTCAATCGTTCCGCCGTACATCTCAAAAAACCCTTCATAAGAAACATACACGCCGCCGCCCGAAAAGTCTCCATAATGCATTTTATTCCCTATATTACCGGAAATCTCGCCGCTGTTCATAATAAGCAAGCCAGCGGTTTCAACCAGTACTCCGCTACCGCCTCTACCGTCATTTTGAGTCTCGATGTGAGTCACGATGATACCGTCAAGATCCGTTGTCCCAAGCGTCAGTTTCCCTAAAACGGTAATCGTATCATAATTCTCCGCGCCGATAAGCTTGAAGGGACCGCCTTTTTCACTTATCAATATAATGTTTTTGCCAACGGGAATCGTAAGCGTGCCGGTCAATTCAATGTCATTTTTAAGTGCAATTGTGTAAGATACCGGGCCCGCGGGAGCGGCATTCACCGCGCCGATAAGTTCAGCCGCATTGCTCACCGCCGCGTCGGGGGCGGCAGCGGCAGCGTAAGCCGTCATCGCGAATCCTGATAAAAATATCAGAGCTATTGCCATCGCGATGGCGAAGAGTGTTGTTTTTCTGAAGGTTCTGTTTTTATTCATTTTTTTATTCATTTTTTTATTCATTTTTTAATCTCCCACCCATTTGTCGTTTTTTCTGTTATTAGTATCATCGACATCACAAAATATCTTCACCGTTATTGAAAAATCATATTTACTCCGTTTTTTCAAAAAATTAAATCCAGTAAATACGCCGCTGTTTTAAGGACAAAATGAACCGCAGGTGCCGTCAACGACATCGCTGTTCCAAACAGCCCTCCGCGCATGCCATTTGTGCTTGTGTTTGGAGTGTCTTCCGAATCGCCGCCGGATGTCTCCTTAGAGGACGGAGCGGGCGGAGCGGGCGTTTTATCGGAGCCGGAATTGTTCTGCTCGGTTATGTTGTTTTCCGTGATGACAGCCTGACCGAAACCGCTGCCGGAATCTTTGCCGCGGTCGCCGCCGGTATCGACATACATTGTCCATTGCGCGTACAAGACAAAATCATCCGCCATTGTTACAATCGTTGACGGATTTACCTTTTCACCACCCTCTGCCTCTGTGAACCAACCTGCAAAGACATACCCATCCCGGCTCAACTCAGGCAATATGCCGTGCGGTTTGTTGAAAAGGATGGGTTTGTCGGCCGACATCAGACCTTTGACATCATCATCATCCGCATTGGCGTCAAAAGACAAAGTATAAAATACCAAAGGCGTACCGACTTTATAGCCGATATCGTAATTGTTATAACCCTGCGTAAAAGGATCCGACCATGTCACGTCACCGACAATACACGTCGCGTATGTACCGTCATCCTTCGGGTCACGGTCATATGCGCCGGCAGCGCTGTTGTTTGAAAACACAACGCCGACGGCATCCGCGGGGATCTTAAATTGATTGAGCGTATAAAGAGAAACACCGCCGCCGGCCCTCTGTGCAATGTTATTCGCAATCGTGCCACCGTATATCTCAAAAGACCCGGTGTAATAAACATACACGCCGCCGCCGTTTTCCTGCGCGCTGTTATTCTCAATCGTGCCGCCGTACATCTCAAAAGACCCGAAGTAATCAACATACACGCCGCCGCCGTTTTCCTGCGCGCTGTTATTCTCAATCGTGCCGCCGGACATCTCAAAAGACCCGTAGAAAACATACACGCCGCCGCCGTTTTCCTGCGCGCTGTTATTCTCAATCGTGCCGCCGGACATCTCAAAAGACCCGCTGGAAACAACCACGCCGCCGCCGTTTTCCTGCGCGCTGTTATTCTCAATCGTGCCGCCGTACATCTCAAAAGACCCGCCGGAAACCACCCCGCCGCCTCCACCTTCAAAGAAGACTGTGTTATCGGAAATCTTGCCGCCGTACATCTCAAAAGACCCGGCGTAATAAACATACACGCCGCCTCCGCCTTCAAAGAAGACTGTGTTATCGGAAATCTTGCCGCCGTACATCTCAAAAGACCCGGTTTCAGCAACAAACACGCCGCCGCCGGCCTTCGCTTGATTATTCTCAATCGTTCCGCCGTACATCTCAAAAGACCCTGCGTAAGCAACAAACACGCCGCCGCCCGCAGGGTATCCATAATAATGGCAACTCCCTGTACTGCCGGAAATCTCTCCGCTGTTCATAATAAGCAAGCCATAGCTTTCAACCATTACTCCGCTACCGCCATTTCCGTCATTTTGAGTCACAATGTGAGTCACGATGATACCGTCAAGATCCGTTGTCCCAAGCGTCAGTTTCCCAAAAACGGTAATCGTATCATAATACTCCGCGCCGATAAGCGTGAAGGGACCGCCTTTTTCACTTATCAAAATAATGTTTTTCCCATCGGGAATCGTAAGCGTGCCGGTCAATTCAATGTCGTTTTTAAGTGCAATTGTGTAAGATATCGGGCCCGCGGGAGCGGTATTCACCGCGCCGATAAGTTCAGCCTCGTTGCTCACCGTGATATCGGGAGCGGCAGCGTAAGCCGTCATCGCGAATCCTGATAACAGCGTCAGAGCTATTGCCATTGCGATGACAAAGAGTATTGTTTTTCTGTAGGTTCTGTTTTTATTCATTTTTGATCTTCCGTTCGTTTTTTCGTTTTTTTCGTTATCATTCGTCGTTATTTCAAGCGTTTACACCTTACCTTTGTTCTTATAATAGATGAAACCGGCAGCTATCGCAGGCGCCGTCAACAACACCATTACCCAAAACAGAGCCCCGCGTATGCCGCCCATTCCGCCCGTGCTTGTGTCTTGAACGTCTTTTGAATCGCCGCCGTTTGTTTCCTTTGCGGGCGGAGCGGGCGCTTTACTTGAGCCGGAATTGTTCAGCTCGTTTTTGTTGTTTTCGTTTTTGTTGTTTTCGTTTTCGTTGTTCTCGTTTTTGTTGTTTTCGTTTTGTTCATTTTCGTTGCTTTGCGTGATAACAGCCAAACCAAAGCCGCTGCCGGAATCTTTGTCGCCGGCGGCCGATCCTGTCCACTTATAGCTGATATCATAGTTATTATAACCCTGCGTAAAAGGTTTCGACCACGTCACTGCGCCCGCAATGTACATCGCATACGCGCTGTCATCTGCGGGACTGCGGTCATATGACTCGGAAGCGCTGTTGTTTGAAAACACAACGCCTGCGGCATTTGCGGGGATTGTAAATATGTCGAGGTTTTCATTGGTATCGGTAATCCAAACACCGCCGCCGTCACCGAAGGCTGTGTTATCGGAAATCTTGCCGCCCGTCAAATTAAAATAGGTCATGTCTGACGGACGACTTATGTACACGCCGCCGCCATAGATGGCTGTGTTATTCACAATCTCTCCGCCCGACATATCAAAGTTTCTTGAGGAATAGACGCCGCCGCCTCTGGATATTGCTGTATTATCAGAAACTTCGCCGTCCTCCAGCACAATGACAAACGAAGAATAGATTCCCCCGCCCAGGCTTCCGGCGTTGTTGCCGGAAACCTTTCCGCCTTTTATGGTAAGATGAGAGGCAGAATAGATGCCTCCGCCATTTCTGGCGGTGTTGCCGATGACCTCGCCGCCTTCCATCACAAAGCAACCGTCATGGCTGATGTAAACGCCCCCGCCGAACGACTCTGCCGTGTTATTCACAATCTCTCCGCCGGACATCTCAAAAGATACGGCAGAAACGCCGCCGCCGCAACTGTTCACCGCGTTATCTGAAATCTTGCCGCCTGACATCTCAAAAGATACGGCAGAAACGCCGCCGCCGAAATAATTCGCCGTGTTATTTGAAATCTTGCCGCCCGTCATCTTAAAAATATCATCGGCAGAAACGCCGCCGCCATCAACATTTATGGCTTTGTTGTTTGTAATCTCCCCGCCCGTCATCGTAAAATCAGAGGCGATAGCTACATACACGCCCCCACCGGACTGATCCGCCTCATTATTTGAAATCACGCCGCCGGCCATATTGAACGTTCCGAAAAGCACGAACACGCCGCCGCCTGACTGCCAGTCATCAACCGTATTGCCGGAAATCTCACCGCTGTTCATGATAAGCGCACCGCCTGCACTGACAAATACGCCTCTGCCAAATTCACCTTCTTCGTGCGTCACAATAATTCCGTCAAAATCCGCTGTTCCGAGCGTCAGGATCCCGTCAACGAAAATCGTCTCAAAACCGTCAATGCCGATAAGCGCAAAAGGTCCGCCGGCACCGCTGACCAATACAATATTTTTTTCGGCGGGAATGTAAAACACAGAGGTCAATGAAATGTCATTTTCAAGTTCGATCATATAAGGCCCCGAATCGTCGGGAGAGAGAGAGACTGCGTATTCAAGTTCGAACTCGTCGCTCACCGAAATGTCGGGGGCGGCAGCATAAGCCGTCATCGCAAGTCCCGATAACAGCGTCAGCGCTATTGCCATCGCGATGACAAAGGGTATTGTTTTTTTGAAGGTTCCGTTTTTATTCATTTTTGATCTTCCTTTCGTTTTTTCGTTTTTTCGTTTTTTTATATTTTATATTTTAGTTTTTTTCTGTTATTTGTATAATCGTTATCACACAATGGCCTTCACCGTTATTGAAAAATCATATTTATTCCGTTTTTTCAAAAAATTAAATCCAGTAAATACGCCGCTGTTTTAAGGACAAAATGAACTGCGGGTGCCGTCAACAACACCGCTGTCCCAAACAGCCCTCCGCGCATACCGCTCGTGCTTGTGTTTGGAGTGTCTTCCAAATCGCCGCCGGATGTTCCCTTTGAGGGCGGAGCGGGCGAAGCGGGCGTTTTGCCGGAGCCGGAATTGTTCTGCTCGGTTATGTTGTTTTCCGCGATGAAAGCCTGACCGAAACCGCTGCCGGAATCTTTGCCGCGGTCGCCGCCGGTATCGACATACATTGTCCATTGCGCGTACAAGACAAAATCATCCGCCATCGTTACAATCGTTGACGGATTTACCTTTTCACCGCCCCCTGCCTCTGTGAACCAACCTGCAAAGACATATCCATCTCGGCTCAACTCAGGCAATATGCCGTGCGGTTTGTTGAAAAGGATGGGTTTGTCGGCCGACATCAAACCTTTGACATCATCTTCGCCTGCATTGGCGTCAAAAGACAAGGTATAAAATTCCAAAAGCGCACCGTATACATAGCCGATATCGTAATTGTTATAACCCTGTGTAAAGGGATCCGACCATGTCACGTCACCGACAATTTGCATCGCGTACAGATCGTCATCCCACGAGTCACGGTCGTATGCGCCATCAGCACTGTTGTTTGAAAACACAACGCCGACGGCGTCCGCGGGGATCGTAAATTGTTCGTAGTAATATAAATAAACGCCGCCGCCGTTCATCTGTGCAATGTTATTCGCAATCGTGCCGCCGTACAGATCAAAAGACCCAAAAGAAACACGCACGCCGCCACCGTTTTCCTGTGCAATGTTATTCGCAATCGTGCCGCCGTACATCTCAAAAGACCCGGTGGAAACAGACACGCCGCCGCCGCCGCTATAATCCGCTTTATTATCCTCAATCTTACCGCCGTACATCTCAAAAGACCCGTCGGAAATATGCACGCCGCCGCCTCCGGAATCCGCTTTATTATCCTCAATCTTACCGCCGTACATCTCAAAAAACCCGTCGAAAATATGCACGCCGCCGCCATAAACCGCTTTATTATCCTCAATCTTGCCGCCGTACATCTCAAAAGACCCTGCGTAAGCAACAAACACGCCGCCGCCGTCATAATCCGCTTTATTATCCTCAATCTTGCCGCCGTACATCTCAAAAGACCCGTCTGAAATAGACACGCCGCCGCCAAAAAACGCGCTGTTATTTGCAATCGTGCCGCCGTACATCTCAAAAACACCGTCGTTGTCAACGTATACGCCGCCGCCAATATACGCATTGTTATTTTCAATCGTGCCGCCGTACATCTCAAAAACACCGCCGGAAACATTCACGTTGCTGCCGAAACTGCCCTTTTTTGGATTGCCTGAAATCTTGCCGCTGTTCATAATAAGCACACCGTCGCTGTCAACGTATACGCCGGTGCCGTTCTCATCTTTATGAAAAGTCAGAATAATACCGTTAAGATCCGTTGTCCCAAGCGTCAGTTTCCCCTGAACGGAAATAATTTTTTGCCTATGCACACCGATAATAGAGGAAGGATCGTCTTTTTCGCTGATCAGTATAATATTTTTACCGGCGGGAATGTCAAGCGTGTCGGTCAATTCAATGTCGTTTATAAGTGCAATTGTGTAAGATATCGGGCCCGCGGGAGCGGTATTCACCGCGCCGATAAGTTCAGCCTCGTTGCTCACCGTGATATCGGGGGCGGCAGCATAAGCTGTCATCGCAAGTCCCGATAAAAGCGTCAGCGCTATTGCCATCGCGATGACAAAGGGTATTGTTTTTTTGAAGGTTCCGTTTTTATTCATTTTTGATCTTCCTTTCGTTTTTTCGTTTTTTCATTTTTTATTATTATTCGTCATTATTATTCGTCATTATTATTCGTCATTATTTCATTTTTTCATTATTATTCGTCATTATTTCAAGCGTTTACACCTTACCTTTGTTCTTGTAAAAGGTGAAACCTGCTGCTATTGCAGGCGCCGTCAACAACACCATTACCCAAAACAGTGCCCCGCGAATACCGCCCGTGCTTGTGTTTTGAGAGTCTGCTGAATCGCCGCCGTTTGTTCCCTTAGCGGGCGGGGCGGGTTTTTTATCAGAGCCGGAATTGTTCTGCTCGGTATTGTTGTTCACGTTTTTGTCGTCATTGCTGTTTACGATGACAGCCTGACCGAAACCGCTGCCTGAATCAGTGTCGCCGCTGTCGCCGCTGTCGCCGCCGTCGCCGCCGTCGCCGCCACCAATAATTTCTGTCCATTGCGCGTATAAGACATGAGATGCCGCATTCATGATAACCGTAGACGGGACAACCTTTTCGCCGCCTTCAGCCTCTGTAAACCAGCCTTCAAAAGTATACCCGTCTCGGCTCAACTCAGACAATTTGCCGTACGGTTCCTCGAAATGCAGAAGTGTTCTGGCAAAAATCAGACCTTTAACCGTATCATCGCCGGCGTTGGTGTCAAAAGACACGCATGGCAGGGGCTCACCGATTGCATAGCTGATATCGTAGTTATTATACCCTTGCGTAAAAGGCTCCGACCATGTTACATCACCTGCAATATACATTGCGTATGCGTCATCATCTGCCGGGTCGCGGTGATATGCATCATAAGCGCGATTATTCGAAAACACAACGTCAACGGCATCCGCGGGAATTACGAAATGACTTAAGCTTTGATTGGCGTTGTTTATCCAAACACCGCCGCCATTTGCGAGTGCTACGTTATCTGAAATCGTGCCGCCTGTCATCGTAAAATTCATCGTGGTATAGTTGTTAAATACGTACAAACCGCCGCCATAGGATGCAGTGTTATTCGTAATTGTTCCGCCCTTCATTATGGAAGCGCCGTTGGAAAGCTTTGCCACGCCGCCGCCAAAACCTGCATATCCTCCAATCGCTGTGTTATTCGCAATCGTGCCACCTGTCATTACAAGTTTGGTCACCACTGCACCGCCGCCAACGGCTGCGGTGTTATTTTCAATCGTGCCGCCTGTCATAATAAAGTCAACCTCCGCGAACACGCCGCCGCCGTAGCCGATGCCGGTAACTAAAGCGTTTTCGCCGTTATTAATTGCGACATTATTGGAAATCATGCCGTCAGTCATCGTAAAATTTGTTGCGAACACGCCGCCGCCATGAGATGCAATGTTATTCTCAATCGTGCCGCCATTCATTGTCACGCGTATTTCTGAAGACACGCCACCGCCATAGAATGCGTTATTATTCGAAATCATGCCGTCTGTTATAATAATGTTTTTCGCAAACACGCCGCCGCCGCCGCCGATGATCAAGTCAAGACCAACCATCGTAAAAGTGTTATTTGTAATTGCGCCGCCTGTCATCGTAAAACTTTGATTGACGAACACACCACCGCCACCGCCATTGATAACGAGCATTCCGTCACTCATCGTAACAGTGTTATTTGTAATCGTGCCGCCTGCCATCTCAAAGTTAGACTCTGTGTACACACCGCCGCCGCCGCCGGACATGATGAATGAATCCTCCATAGTGACACTGTTATTCGCAATCGTGCCGCCGTATATTTCAAAAACCCCGCTGCTGTGAACATACACGCCGCCGCCGCTTGTGGCCTTGACCGAATTGCCGGAAATCTCGCCGCTGTTCATGATAAGAACACCGCCGTTATCAACGTATACGCCTCTGCCGTCCTCACCTGTTTTATGAGTCACAATGATACCGTCAATATTCGTTGTCCCAAGCGTCAGTTTCCCCTTAACGAGAATCGTATTTCTGTCCTCCGCGCCGATAAGCGAAAAAGGACCGCCGTCGCCGTTTATCAACAGGATGTTTTTACCGACGGGAATCGTAAGCGTGTCGGTCAGTTCAATGTCATTTTTAAGTGCAATTGTGTATGGCGCAGGTCCCGCAGGAGCGGCATTCACAGCGCCGATAAGTTCAGCTTCGTTGCTCACCGTTATATCAGGAGCGGCGGCGTAAGCCGTCATCGCAAATCCTGATAAAAGCGTTAATGCGACTGCTATTGCGATGGCAATGTGTATTGTTTTTTGGAAGGTTCCGTTTTTATTCATTTTTAATCTCCTTTCATTTTTCGTTTTTTCGTTTTTTTGCTTTTTTCGTTTTTTTGCTTTTTTCGTTTTTTTTCAACATATTTAACACATAAAATCCACCGTTTTAAAGGCAAAAAAGACAGACGGCCCAATGACCGGCTGTCGTAATTCGTTTGCCTCTCACGCGAAGCGTTTACACCTTTCCTTTGTTCTTGTAAAAGATGAAACCGGCAGCTATTGCAGGCGCTGTCAGCAACACCATTACCCAAAACAGAGCCCCGCGCATACCGCCCATGCTTGTGTTTTGAGAGTCTGCTGAATCACCGCCGTTTATTCCCTTAGCGGGCGGGGCGGGTTTTTTATCAGAGCCGGAATTGTTCAGCTCGGTTTTGTTGTCATTTTTGTTGTCATTTTTGTTGTCGTTTTTGTCGCCGTTTTTGCTGTTTACCGTGATGGCAGCCTGACCGAAACCACTACCGGAATCTTTGCCGTCGCCGTCATCGCCGCCGGTATCAACATACTCTGTCCATTGCGCGTACAAGACATAATCCTCTGCCGCCGGCACAATTGCAGACGGCGTTATCTTTTCGCCGCCTTCTGCTTCTGTAAACCAGCCGGTGAGAACATACCCGTCTCGTTTCAGCGCGGGCAATATGCCGAATGGTTTATCGAAAAGTATTGGCTTGCTATCCGAAATCAAACCTTCGACATCATCGTCGTCGGCGTTGATTTCAAAAAACAAGGTATTGAATGTAAGAGGCTGGCCGACAGTGTAGCTGACATCGAAATTATTATAACCTTGCGTAAAGGGATCCGACCATGTCACATCGCCGAGAATATTCATCGCGTAAAAATCATCATCCATAGGATCACGGTCATATGCATCATCGGCACTGTTGTTTGAAAACACGACGCCGACGGCATCCGCAGGAATCTTAAAAAAGTCAAAGAAGACATTGTTATTGTTCATCGCAACGCCGCCGCCGCCAATGCTTGCACTGTTATTCGCAACCGTTCCGCCGGACATTTCAAAAATCCCCGTTTCGATAAACACGCCGCCGCCGAGATAATACGCATCGTTATTCACAATTGTGCCGCCGGACATCTCAAAAGTTCCTCCGTCAATAAACACACCGGCGCCTAAGATGGCATAGTTGCCCGTAATTGTACCGCCGGACATCTCAAAAATCCCCGTTTCGATAAACACGCCGCCGCCGAAATAATCCGCGTTGTTATTCACAATTGTGCCGCCGGACATCTCAAAAGTCCCCGATTCAACATGCACGCCGCCACCTAAATCTGCAGTGTTGTCGGCAATTATACCGCCGTACATCTCAAAAATCCCCGTTTTGATATACATGCCGCCACCCTCTTCTGCGGTGTTGTTTGCAATTGTGCCGCCGTGCATCTCAAAAGACCCCGAAGAAATAAAGATCCCGCCGCCACTCTCGCCGGCAGTGTTGTCTGCAATTGTGCCGCCGTACATCTCAAAAGACCCCGAAGTAATAAAGACACCGCCGCCACCCCATTCCGCTTCGTTATTCACAATTTTACCGCCGTACATCTTAAAAACACCTTTGCCAATATATACGCCGCCGCCGAATCCCGGTTCTCTATTTCCGGAAATCTCACCGCCGTTCATAATAAAAAGGCCGCTCGGTAGAATAGATACTCCTGTGCCGGTATTATCGGCGTTATGAGTCACAATAATACCGTCAAGATCCGTTGTCCCAAGCGTCAGTTTTCCATAAACGGCAATCATATCCTCCGAATGGTTACCGACAAGCGCGAAAGGACCGCCTTCACCGCTTATCAATATGATGTTTGTTCCGGCAAGAATTTCAAGATTTTCATTCATTTCAATGTCGTTTATAAGTGCAATTGTGTAAGGCACCGGGTCCGCGGGAGCGTTATTCACCGCGTCGAGGAGTTCATCCTCATTGCTCACCGTTATATCGGGGACGGCAGCATCTGCCGTCATCGCGAATCCGGATAAAAGCGTCAGAGCTATTGCCATTGCGATGGCAATGAGTATTGTTTTTCTGAAGGTTCCGTTTTTATTCATTTTTAATCTCCTTTCATTTTTTTGTTTTTTCGTTTTTTCGTTTATTTCATTTTTCATTTTTCATTTTTCATTTTTCATTTTTTCGTTTTTTCATTTTTTCAAGCATTTACACCTTTCCTTTGTTCTTGTAATAGATGAAACCGGCAACTATTGCAGGCGCCGTCAACAACACCATTACCCAAAACAGAGCCCCGCGCATACCGCCTGTGCTTGTGTCTTGAGCGTCTT
>WRCE01000017.1 GCA_009784005.1 Candidatus Methanimicrococcus labiotermitis | reverse complement strand
TCAAAATGAATCAGCTGTCTGATTTTCAATTCTCTCAGGTTCATGTTTTTAGAATGATTCCGACGTGTTTACAAAAAGTACAAATTTTCAAAGGTAATAATGAATAAGTTAAAAAGAATAAGTCAAAAAGAATAAGTTAAAAAGAATAAGTTAAAGGATTAGAAGATGCGCTGAATAATGGTTAGAAAATGTTTGATTTTCATGACTGTCAGTCCGGCCGCAAATTTGCGCATACCTTGGTTGAAAATAAGAAATATTTGTTGATGCTGTCCGAGAAATGAGGTTTATCCATGTCTTTTTTATCCGATGCCGAAATAAAAAATTTACTGTCTCAAGAACCCCCGCTTGTTGAAAATTGCATTGATTTGGAAACTCAGGTTCAGCCCAATGGTTTTGAAATGACAGTCTCCGAAATTTATGAAATTGTCGGAGCCGGCGCTGTTGATTTTGATAATAAAAATCGAAAAATACCACCCAAAAAACAACTTTCGTTTTCAGAAGACGGCTGGCTTCATTTGCCGCCCGGGTCTTATTCCGTCATTTTGAATGAAATCGTTCATATCCCGAAAAATATCGCGGCAATCGCTTATCACCGGTCCAGCCTGACCCGCAGCGGCGTGGTTCTCGGAACAGCCGTATGGGATGCCGGATACAGCGGCAGAAGTGAGTGTTTATTGATCGTTCACAATCCGGCAGGGTTCGATGTTCAAAAAAATGCCCGAATCATGCAGCTTCTGTTTTTCAGATTGGGAACCGATGTTGATTGTTTGTATAACGGCATTTACCAGCATGAAAATATGAAAAAATAAATCATTTTTTCGCTTTTCATTTTTTCGCCTTTTGCTTTTCGCTTTTTGCTTAATCGCTTTTTATAAACTTTTCCATTTTGAAAAAATGACAACATTTAACTCTGATTCATTATTACCACGAATTGTGGTTTTGCATGAATCTGTCTTCCTATTTATTGATTTTAATAACAGTCATCATGTGCGGTTCCATCGCTTTAAGCACCGGCAGCCTCTTAACGAGCGCAGACGTGTCTTTTTCGGCGCCCGCGAAAATCGAAGTTGTTCAAATCACCGCCGGCGACCGCTACAATGATTCATTGCGTTTTCAGGATAATATCATCATTCTCAAACACGCCGGCGGGAGTCCGCTGCCGCTTGAATCTGTTTCCGTTCAAATTGCCGGGTCCGGGAACTCTTATAAAGGAACGCCGGGTTCAGGCGGGCGCATCGTTTACGGCGGTATTGATATTCATTATGAGAATTTGATGCCCGACCAAAAGGACGCCTGCTTTGGGAAAAACAACGCGGAAATGATAAAAGACGGCTTTTGGTCTTCGGGCGAAATATTAATTCTGACGGGTAACGACAGCAAAAACGCGTCGGCGCCGGGAATTTCCGTCTCGGTTGACGGTGATTACGGGACATCCAACAACTACGGTTTATCTGCGGGAACAAAGGCGGAAATATCCGTTTATCAAACAAACACAAACGGGAAACGGTTGATATTCAAAAAAACGGTCATACTCTGAAAAATCAATACAAAGCGCAGTGAACTTTAATATTTATAGGATGAAAGGGTTTGTACATTCTGTTTATTGTACATTTTGTTTATTGTACATTTTGTTTATTGTACATTTTGTTTGTTGTACCTTTATTGTTGACCTTCGTTGTCGACCTTCGTTGTTGACCTCTGTTGTTGACCTCTCGGCGTGCCTCCCGTTGTTGACTTTACGTTTGCCGCACCACCCGCTTTAGCGGTTTTAATACTTTCACTCAGGTTCGCGGCCATTTAAGTTTTCAGGCGAATATTATGACTCATCAAAGTCCACCCCCCCTTTGAAACGGCGCATACCATGGCTTCAAAAGAACAATCCTCGGGTTTTATGAAATATTTTACAAAACCGAGCTGCTATCCCAATCAAGAGGATGCAATGAAACAGATAGCCGTTGCTCTTGAAAAGGGAGAAGTGGTTCTGTTTGAAGGCGCGTGCGGGACAGGCAAGACGTTGAGCGCGCTGGCGCCGGCGCTGGATGTCGCGTACCGTCAAAATAAAAAGGTCATCATTGTTACGAACGTTCATCAGCAAATGGTTCAGTTTGTTCGCGAAGCGCGCGATATCAAACAAAAAACAAACATCAAGGTCGCCGTCATGAAGGGCAAGAAGTCGGTTTGCCCCGACGGGCTGGATTATGAAGAATGCCGCGCCAAATCCGAAAACACATATGAGCTCCTTGAAATGGAACGATTGTATCAAAAAGCCAAAAAAGAGCTGGTGGAAGCGAATGAAAGGTACAAAGAGTCGAAAGACCCAAGTGATATGTCTGCGCGCGTTGAAATTGAAGCCGAAATGAGGGAAGCGGAGCCTAAAATTCAAAAGAAAAGAGAGCGGTCATGCCCCTATCTTTATGAAGTTCTTCAATCGGACATGACGCCGTTTCGGAGATGGCTTTTTGATGATGTCAGAAGCCCGGAAGACATCAGTGAATACGCTGAAGGGAAGGGCATGTGCGGTTATGAAATGCTGAAACGGGAGGTCAAACACGCCGATTTGATCATTTGCAATTATCATCACGTTTTAAGTCCGGAAATATTTATGACGCTTCTCGGCCGGCTGGAGCGGCTGCCCGAAGACGTCATTGTGATTTTTGACGAAGCGCACAATATTGAAAACGCGGCTCGGGCGCACGCTTCAATCACCATCTCGGAACGAATCATCGACCGCGCGATTAACGAAATCGAAGAGCACCGCGACCGTTTTCCTCCAACGCTGAAAGAGGACGCTCAGAAAATTTTCCATTTCTTTTTCCAATCCATTCACGACATTTACGAATCGTCTTTGGGCTTTGGCGCCCGAAACAAAATCGGTTCAAACTGGATTGATATTCAAATCAGCGACCCTTATGAACGGTTTGACCTTCTCAAAGACCGTTTTTTGAAAAAAATCGCCGATTACAACAGAGACGAAGGCAAGAAATTAACGGCAAAATCAATACAAAACATTCTTATCAATGTTTCTGAAATCGGCAACGACATCGAGGCTTTTTATCACGAAAGTTATAAAACCGGCGCTGACGCGACACGCCGAAAATCAAACGTCGACCGCGCTTCTGATTTTTTGTTCGCTTATCTTTTGAATTCCGAAAATCCGAATTATTATCCGATTTTAAACATCAGAAGAGACACTGAAACGAATGAAATCTACGGCAGGGCCGAACTTTTCACATGCATTCCGAAAAACGTGACGGCGCCTCTTTTTGATTCTTTGGGCGGGCTTGTGTTGATGTCAGCGACGTTTCGTCCGTTCGACATGGCAAAAAAAGCGCTCGGCATCGAACGCGAATGTATTGAAATCGCTTACCCGACAACGTTCCCGCCGGAAAATCGAAAAACGTTTGCCGTTTCCGTTCCCCCTCTTTTTTTGAGCAAAAGAAATGATGTTTGGGTTCGGGAAATGGTTGAACAAACAATCGTTTCAGCCGTTTGCGCCACGGCCGGCAATACGATTATTTATTTCCAAAGTTTTGCCGAAGCTGAAAAATATTACTCTTTCTTTTCCAAGGATTGGGTGTTGGCAGAAGCCGGCATTAAAGTTCTTTTCGACCAAGCGGGCGTTTCGTCCACCGCCGTGCGCGAGGCGTTTTTCAAAATCGGCGAATCCGGCGGCCGAAGCGTCTTAATCAGTTACATTTTCGGAACGCTCAGCGAGGGAATCGATTACAGGGACAACCGCGCCCGCAGCGTTATCATCGTCGGCATCGGATACCCCGCGCTCAATGACCGCATCAAAGCAATCGAAGCGGCGTATGAAGAAGTTTTCGGCCCCGGCGCCGGCTGGAACTTCGTCGTCTTGATTCCGTCCATTCGCAAAATCCGGCAGGCAATGGGGCGCGTCGTTCGCTCGCCGTCGGATTACGGCGTTCGCATTCTTTTGGACGCGCGCTTCCAAGAGAGCGCCGCGAAAAAACTCGGCAAATATTCCGTTTTCAGGGCTTTCCCCGAAGAAGAAAGCTCGGAATTTATCGACGTGCCGCCGGCCCGGCTGGCGGGCGAATTGGAAACATTTTTCAGGGAACGCAATCAGGACGCGGATTTGGAATCAGATTTTGACTCGGAATCGGATTTGGGTTTAGACTTGGATTTTGACTCGGAATCGGATTTGGGTTTAGACTTGGAATCAGACTTGGATTTGGAATCGGATTTGGACTTGGAATAAGATTCGGATTTTGACTTGGATTCGATTTCGACTTGGAATCGAATTCGGGCACAGCGTCAAATCTGTTTATAATCCGTTTGTTTTTGTGAATTGTTTTTGTGCCTTGTCTCCTTAGCTCCTCTGCCCTTCTGCTCCTCTGTCCTTCTGCCCCCTGCCCCTCTGCTCCTCCGCTTGAAATTTTATTATCCTGCATGAAATTTTTTAGGAAAGGATAAATACGATTAATTATCAAACGTAGGGTAATGACCGGAAAATTGGTAACGTTTGAAGGAATTGACGGTTCGGGCAAAAGCACGATGCTGGCCCGTCTTCAATCGGGCAATGAGACGAATCCGCTTTCACCCGCCGGAACCGTTTTTACGCGCGAGCCGACTAAGGGCACGCTTACGGGGGAAGCCGTTTACGCGGCCATCGGAAACAATGTTGACCCGCTTGCCGAACTTTTCTTATTTTTGGCTGACCACGCCGCGCATATTTCAAAAACCGTTCGCCCGGCAACAGAAAGCGGGAAATTGGTTATTTCTGACAGATATTCCGACAGCCGCTGCGCTTATCAGGGCGCAACGCTTCAAGACACGATTACCGATGCTTTTTACTTTGTCCGCCGTCTTCACGAACCGTGGACAATCAAACCAAATCTGACTTTTTTATTTAACATCCCACCCGCTGTATCTTGTGAAAGATGCAAAGACCGCGGCGCCCAAACCAAATTCGAGCGCGTTGATTTTCTGAACGCTGTCATGGCCAATTTTAAGATTTTGGCAAAAGAAGAACCGGAACGGTTCGTGATTTTGGACGCGGAAGCGGCGCCCGAGGTCAATGAAACCATCATTCGTGAAAAAATTCGAGAACTTTTGAATAAAGACGAATAAAAAATCGGTGATGAAAAAACCGGTGATGAAAATAATCAGCGATGAAAATAATCAGCGATGAAAATAATCAACGATGAAATAATCAGCGATGAAATAATCAGCGATGAAAAAAAGACGATAAAAAAGGACGAAAAAACGGATGATGAAAAAAGCATCCGATTCTTAAGTCTCATCCAATCGTTTTATTTTTTGGTTTTTGTTCATATAAACGGACCAAGCAATTGCAAATAAAAAAATACAGGCACCGCCGGTCAATGTCCACATCATGCTGCCGGTCATGCCCGCATAAAGCGTTGCCGCCGTGAGCGCCGCCGTCACAAGCATGAAGATGCCCATCGCGCGGGTCAGTTCTTTGACATTGTATTTCTCGCGTTCTTTTTCAGACATCGTGTTGTAGCCGGCAATTAACATTGCGCCGCGACCGCTGAGGAAATAAAGTGATAAAAGAATCATCAGAGCCGGAATGATGAAAAAATAATTTTGCAGGATATCAGAAACGCCCACTGCCATTTGCCATCATTTCCTGTCTTCTAATCTGTCAAACCGTCTGATAACCGTTTGTTAATCTGCCAATAGCTGTCTGTTAATCGCGCCTTGCGGCGCGCGTTAAAATCAGTCTTCGCCGCCCTTGCTCACAAAGTTGTCCAAGTCGTTTTCATCGGCGAACCGAATCAGCGCTTCACCCAAAACACGGGTATGCTTCGGGCTTAAATTGAAACGGGATCTTTTTTTGCCGGCGCGCTCTTTTGAGATTTCGACGTATTCCTTGTCGAAACGTTCGCTTCTTTCGAGGGAAATCGCCATGTACCAGCCGCCTCCCATTTTAATTTCCGTGTAAGCGGTCGGCGTGTCGTCACCGACATCGGCAACGGCTTCTTCAATGTTTTCTTTCTTTACCATCTTGAATTCTCCTGAAAAATTAAGAAGAGACGATGCCGCTTTAAGCCGGCAATCTGAAATTAAACAATAATTATACAATAATTAAACAACAATTAAGCAATAATTTACTAAAATTTAATCTGAAATTAAACTTATAGGGCAGGCAAGTCATAAAAAACTTCTTATGATGAGGGGCTGTCGGCATCCCGTACTTTTTGAAGATAGGCGGGGTCACAGAGAACGTGCGTTCGCCTCTTTTTTTGAAAAACCGGTTCTTTTCTCATCCTTTTCCAAATTTTTTCAAACGGTTCTTCATTGATGTTGCCGTATGACAGCGGGATGTACGGGTCGGGCCAAACCTCTCCTTCTGCCGTGACATGCGCCCAGCGCCGCCCGGCCATTTTTCCAAACATTTCGCCTTCAAAGACGGTACTGGAAAACACGCGCGGGCTGTCATCGTTGGAAGCGTTGATGCGTTTGTAAAAATCAGTGATGATGCCGCGGTCGCCGTCATTTACTTTTTCGCCTTCCAAGTCCGGCTCGGATTCCCATACGGAAAATTCGTGAACGCCTAACTCTTTGGCCAATTCCCACAAACCTTCCAATTCACCGATACGGTTTGAATCGACATGTGTCGCCATCGTCACCAAAAGGCCGGCGCGAAGGCCATAGCGAATGGCTTCAACGGCTTTGTCATAGGCGCCCTCAAACCCTCTTTTCTTATCGTGTTCTGATGGATTGGTTGAATAAATGCTGACAAGAAGCGTCTGAAGGCCGGCTTCTTTGAGCTGTTTTGCTTTTTCAAGGCTGAAATCAATGCCCCATGTGTACGCCATGACAACCGCTCTTTCTTTGTCAACGTAGCGAACATATTCAACGATATTTTCGTTAAGCATCGGGTCGCCTTCGGTAAAAGTAATCACAACGGCGCCCTTGTCCAAAGCTTCATCAACGGCTTTTTTGATTTGCGTTTCAGGCGGGTCGGGCAAGCCGGCATTGTCAATGCCCCGCTTTTTAGCGTACCGCGCGGCGTTGGCGTTGTATTTTCGGGTTACTTCAATAGAAACAGTTTCGGGAACGTAAACGCCCAGCGCCGTTCCGATTTCGGCCTTCACAAGCCGTCTGAAAACAGGACTCGGTATCGGCGGAAGCCAAGCTGACGGGTAAACAGTGTCTTGTGTTGTTTTGGCAGGCTTTTCCGCCGCGAGATGTTTGTTTGCCGTTGACAAAAAAGGACCGGCGGCGAACTTAAGGACCCCTTTCCCGAAGAGCCTGATTTTTCCGTCATCCCCGCGGGTCATATAAACGGACAAACCCGGTATGTCGTAAACGTTGACAGGGTTGACGGGTTTGACGGGTTTGACAGGTTCTTTCATTTCGGTTCCTTCGGGTTCTTTCATTTTAATCACGCGTCAAATCAGGTCACGTCATTTTGTTCACTGTCACTTCGGCTGCCATCGTTTCGGTTTCCGTTGTTTCGGCTGCCATCGTTTCGGTTACCATTGTTTCGGTTACCATCGTTTCGGTTGCCCGTCACCTTGATTCGCCGGCAATTTCATCGGCCGTCTTAACGATTCAAAAGAAATGTAAAAAAATGTAAAAAAAATGAAGAAATCAGACTTTTTCGGCGAAAGCCAAATAGCCTGAAATCTTTTTGATTTTGACGCTCAGCGTTTGTCCTTTGGCGGCGCCCGGGACGAAAATCGTGAATTTGTCGAACTTGGCGATACCGTCTCCTTTGGAGCCGACCGCTTCGATGTTGATCTCATAAGTGCCGCCTTCTTCAAGCGTCAAGACTGCTTTAACCGCTGTTGTCTGTCTCTTCTTCACCGGGCGGTGAGCGCCGCAAGCGGAACACTGGAGAATTAAGACGCGCTCCATTTTTCCAAGCGTCGTGTCGGGGCGGTTGCATTCGGAACACATGACGTATTCATCGACGTAATTTTGGACGTTGGCATCCATTTGGTCTCTTGTGAACCGTCCCTGGAAAATAGCGCGCCCGCCTTCGAGTTTACCGGCGGTGCCGAGCTCGCGTGTCAGGTATTTCATCACGTGGTCGGGGTCGCGGTGAAGAACGCTGACAATGTTTGAGAAATTGTCCAAAACCGTCGTCTTTCCTTCCGAAAAGAGTTTGGCCTCCGGAACGACGAAACGCTCATCCGTCGTTCTTTCTTCAGGAAGCTGTTGGATTGCCCTGTTAAGAAGTGTTTCATAATCATCCATGATTCTATCCCTCATTGTTTTTGGTTGCTTAAACGTAAATGTGAATGGTAAGTGTGAATGGTAAGTGTGAATGGTAAGTGTGAATGGTAAGTGTGAATATGTAAACTTGATGTCATATAAACTTTGAGAACTGCCTGTAAAAACACAAGATATTATAAAAGGCTTTACAATCCGCCGTCAAAAAGCTTTCCGCTCTCGGAAAAAAACACGTCAAAAAAGAAAGGAGAAGGGAAGAGAATAGGAAAAGAGACTAAGCCGGATGAAAACAAACAAAAACATATAACCACCTCCATTTTCGGAGTTGGGCGATGCGAAGCAGCGCACAAATACGAAAATGGAGATTTCTGCCAAAAAATAACGAGAAATAACAAACAGTATTATTTTTTGAAAAAAGCAAGATGAAAAGAGAAAGAAAAAGCAAGATGAAAAGAGAAAGAAAAAGCAAGATAAAAAGAGAAAGAAAAAGCAAAATAAAAAGAAAGGAAATCCGGAATAAGTTGAATTCCGGACGGTTAAACAAAACAAAGCGCTTACAAAACCAATTCGGCGCCCTGATCAATGACGATTCTGGTGGGCGTCGGGAGTTTTTGTCCTGCGTTTTGGAGTGCTTTTTTCGCTGCCAAGAAGTGTTCTTTGTCAACGGAAATGGTAAAGATTTTTTGGAGCGGGACGACACGAGCCGCCGTTCCGACGTTCTTGCCGAAAGCGCCTCTCATACCGCTTGAAACACGGTCTGCGCCTGCGCCTGTTGCCTGCTTGTTTTCTCTGAGCACTTCGTGCGGATAGACGCGCAGTTTGATGTGGAAGTTTCCTTTGCCCGCCTTGTTGACCATGTGTCTGTTGGCGGTGATACGTGCTGCTTCAAGAGCAGTGTGTCTGATTGCGCATTTCTCTTCAACAATAATTGAAAGTTTGACAGGGTAGTCCTGTCTGGTTAAGTTACCCATGTCGTAGTGGATAATTTGAACACCCGGAACGCCGCCCATATATTTTCTTCGGGTAAAGGAGCGCTGCCTGATGTTTCTGTACATACTTGCCGGCTTTCTGACCATGATAAATTCTCCATGAATAATATTTGAAATAATATTTGAAATAATTGTTTTAAAGTTAAAGCGATGAAAACAAATACGGCGCCCATGCCGTTTATTATCATCACAAAAATCCGCCGATGCATCATTGCTTCTTCGGCCATTTCAAAGAAACATCCTATGTATGATGGTTAGCCTTCCCGCGGCGCGGATTTAACTGGCAGGCTTATCAAGCCCGATTTGTAACCCCCTAATACATTCAGGGTTTATAAATCTTATCTTTCAAAAAATAAACACTCGATTCCGCCTCCCCCTTCCTCTTTTCCTCATATTTCAGGCGTTTCTTCGTTTGTAAGCGGCAAATCGTTGATTTGTTAAGGGAGGTTACGGGAAGTTATGAGAATTTAAGAGAAGTTTAGAGAAGTTTAGAGAAGTTTTGAGAAGATTGGAGAAGATTGGAGAAGATTAGAGAAGATTAGAGAAGTATTTGAGAAGATTAGAGAAGATTAGAGAAGATTAGAGAAGATTGGAGAAGATTAGAGAAGTTTTGAGAAGATTAGAGAAGATTAGAGAAGATTAGAGAAGTTTAGGGAAGTTAAGAGAAGATTTATTAAAGACGGGAAACTTTTGGAGTCATAAATTTCAATTCACTTTATAAGGTACTCATTATGGACAAAATCAAACAATACATGTTAAAGAAGGAATCCGCGAATCTGACGCCGCTCTTGAGCGTCGGGAAAGGCGGAATGTCGGATTCCGTTATCGATGAACTCAAAAAACAACTGAAGGCCAAAAAACTGGTAAAAATCAGGGTTCACAAAAATTCGGGCGAATCGGATGATATGAATGCGGCAGCTGCCGAATTAGCCGAAAAATGCGGCGCTGTTTTAATCGACATTCGGGGAAGGACCGTAACGCTTTACAAATAAGGGTGGTTAGCGATGCTTGATGAGGAATATACTGATATTAAATATTTTGACGAAAACGGATTCATTCAAAAAGAATGTGAAAAATGCGGTAACATTTATTGGACGCGCGACCCCAACAGAGTGACATGCGGCGACGCTCCTTGCGACCATTACACATTTATCGGAAAACCGATTTTCAAAAACCCGATGAATCTCGCGGAAATGCGGGAATATTACTTGAACTTTTTTGAAGAGCGCGGCCATTCACGAATTTGCCGGTATCCGGTTGTCGCCCGCTGGCGAGACGACATTTACTTAACAATCGCGTCCATCGCCGATTTTCAGCCTTACGTGACGTCGGGGCTTGTTCCGCCGCCGGCGAATCCGCTGACGATTTCCCAGCCGTGCATCCGCCTCAACGACTTGGACTCAGTCGGCAGGACCGGCCGCCATCTGACCACCTTTGAGATGATGGCCCACCACGTTTTCAACGGCAAAGACAAAGAAATTTATTGGAAAGACAAGACAATTGAGCTCTGCGACCGGCTGCTTTCGGAACTCGGCGCCGACATAAAAGACGTGACGTACATCAAAAACCCATGGGCGGGCGGCGGCAACGCGGGCGCGTCCGTTGAAGTGATGGTCGGCGGCCTTGAGCTGGCGACGCTTGTCTTCATGAATCTCAAAGAATCCAAAGACGGCGACATCGAAGTCAAAGGCAAGATGTACGAAAAAATGGACAGCTACATCGTGGACACCGGCTACGGTTTGGAGCGCTTTGCCTGGGCTTCTCAGGGGTCGCCGACCATTTATGACGCCGTTTTCCCAAACGTTGTCAAAGAACTGACCAACTTGGCAGGCATCGACCACGAATTAAACGACCCGAAATACGCTCGGATTTTATCGAGCAACGCCATGTTCGCCGGTCTGATGGACGTCAGCGGCAGCGCCAATTTAATGGAACTCCGCCGGCAAGTGGCCGACAGCATCGGCATGGATGTGGAAGAACTTTCCCGCATAATGGACCCGATTGAAAAGATTTACGCAATCGCCGACCACACCCGCTGTCTGACATTTATGCTTGGCGACGGCATCATTCCATCCAACGTGAAAGCCGGCTATCTGGCACGCTTAGTGATTCGCCGCACAATACGCATGCTAAACGACCTCGGCATCCAAGCGCCTTTGTCAAAAATCGTCGCGCTTCATATTGAAAACATGCCCGAATATCCCGAGTTTGAAGAAAACTTCAAAGTGACGGAGGAAATTCTGGCGCTTGAAGAGGAAAAATACCGCCAGACGATTGAACGCGGCCGGAAAATCATTCAAAAATCCGCCGTCCGCTATCAAGAAAAGGGCGAAAAGCTGCCTCTTTCAGAACTCATGGAAATTTATGACAGTCACGGCATTCCGCCGGAAATCGCCAAAGAGGCGGCCAAAGAAGTCGGCGTCGAAGTCGATTTCCCCGACAATTTCTATTCCCTCATCGCTGATATGCACAGCGAGGCCGGCGAAAAAGAATACGCTGCCGGCGGATTCAAGTATTTGGACAAAACAGAGCGCCTGCCGCAAACGAAACGCTTTTACTACGATGAGCCCGAGCGCATGGAATTCGAAGCGGTCGTCTTAGACGCTTTTGACGATTACGTTATTTTGGACAACACTTATTTCTACCCCGAGGGCGGCGGCCAAGATGCCGACCACGGCATGATTATGGCAGGCACCTTCGTTTATGACGTGATTGACGTTCAAATGTACAACGGCGTCGTCGTTCATAAATTGTGCATCAACGACAAAGAAATGTTGATCAATCGCGGCGACATGGTCATCGGCCAAGTGGACAAAAGGCGCCGGATGGCGCATTCCCGTCACCACACGGCAACGCATATCATCAACGATGCCGCCCGTAAGGTTCTCGGCAATCACATTTGGCAGGCAGGCGCCCAAAAAACAGAAACGCGTGCCCGTCTCGACATTTCGCATTACAAGCACATCACGCAGGAAGAGCTGAATGAAATTGAGTTGCTCGCCAACAAAAGAGTGATGGAAAGCAGGAAAGTCAATTTCGAAACGCTTGAGCGAACCGATGCCGAACAGAAATACGGTTTTTGCTTGTATCAGGGCGGCATTCCGCCGGGCAAGACGCTTCGTATCGTCAAAGTCGGCTCTGACATTGAAGCCTGCGGCGGTACGCACTGCCTGAACACGGGCGTTATCGGCCCGATTAAAATTTTGAAAACGGAACGCATCCAAGACGGCGTCGAGCGGCTGGAATACGCTGTCGGCGAAGCGGCTGTTGCCGCCATTCAGGAAATGGAGTCTCTTCTTCGCGACTCTGCCGGAACGCTCAGCATTCAGCCCGATATCTTACCGCAAACGGTAGACCGTTTCTTTGAAGAGTGGAAAGAGCTCCAAAAGGAAAACGAGAAACTAAAGGAAGAAGTCGCCGGCGCCCGCATGGTGCGCATGCTTCAGGACGCTGCAACAATCAACGGCTTTTCCGTTGTCGTCAACGTCACCAAAGGCGAAAATATCGACACCATGAGAATGGCCGCCATTGAAATCTTAAAGACGGATAACGCCGTTGCCATCCTTCTCAGTGAAAACGACGGTGTCAAAGCCGTTGCAGCCTGCGGAAAAGTGGCTGTCGCCAAAGGATTGAAAGCCGGAGATTTGGTCAAACTGATGTCTCAGGCAGTCGGCGGCGGCGGCGGCGGCAGGCCTGACCTCGCAATGGGCGGCGGCCCGAACGCCGGCGGCATCCAACAAGCAAAAGCAGAAGCGATGGCAAAGATTGAGCAGGTATTGAGCGCTTAATCAGCGCTTAATCTTTTCCTTTTTCTTTTCCTTTTCTTTTCCTTTTTTTATTTTTGGGATTTTGATTTCCGAGGTTTTGATTTTCGTGGTTTTGATTTTCGTGGTTTTGATTTTCGAGGCTTTGCTTTTCGGTTTTATTTTTCAAATTTTTTAATTTTCGGGGATTAAGATGACCGTTTCCAAAAAAGATGCAGAATCGTGGGAGAATGAATATTCGCATCTGAAATGGGGGGGTTTGGCGGAACTTTCCTGGATTTCAAACCATTTGCCTGCCGGCAGTTTTTTGCTGGATGCCGGGTCGGGCGAAGGCCGGTATTTGAAAGAGTTCTGTTTCAAATATCCGTGCGTCGGCGTTGATTTATCGAAAACCGCGCTGCGCCGTTCTATGCAATCTATCGGTTCCGCCGCCGAAAAGAAAACAGCGATTCCTCATTTTTGCATCCCCGACCATTGCATCCCTGACCATTGCATCCCTGACCATTGCATCCCTGACCATTGCATTCCTGACCACATGGCGGCGGACGTTTCCATGCTTCCGTTCGCGGATGCCGTCTTTGACGGTATTCTGTGCTTAGGCGTTTTGCAGCATTTGACATCGGATGACCGGAAAAAAACGGCGGATGAATTTTACAGAGTCTTAAAACCCGGTGGCCGCTTATTCTTTGAGGCGTTCGGGGAGACAGATATGCGCTGTAAAGGCAGTCCGTATCCGGCATCAGCGCCGGAGCCGAGGACATTTTTGCGCCAAAACGGAATCATTTACCACTATTTTGAAGAAAGTGAAATCACAGAGCTTTTCAAAAACGCCGGTTTTTCAATGACCGACATCAAAGCGCTGAAAAAAGAAAAGAAATATGACGGGGAAATCCACATCCGCCATCACTATCGCGCGGTTTTTGAAAAATGAAAAACGATTGATGAAATAAACAAACAAAAAACATAGAACCGACCTCCATTTTCGAAGTTGGGCGATGCGAAGCAGCGCACAAATTCGAAAATGGAGATTTCTGCCAAAAAATAACGAGAAATAACAAACTGCATTATTTTTGAAAAACGAAAAATGAAAAAAAATCTTAAAACATCAGAACGGGAAAAAGCCGAGGATGTTTAAGACGATCAAAACCAGAGCGCCGAAAGCGCCTGTCAGGGCCGTGACGATAATGGTCACAAGCGTGGGAAGGGTAAAACCCATCGGAATAGACGTGAGGCCTAACAGATTGGTGATAATAATCAAAATGAAACCCACAATCATGTTCAGCGCAATTTTTTTTGCTGTTTTTAACAGCCTGTATAAAACGTAAGCAATGATGATTGCCAAAACGATTAAAATGATATCTATGAAGAGACCCGGAATAGCCATATTTTCTACACCTCTTGATTTGTTGCGTGAAAATTTCTTTTAATGCCTTATTCATCGCTTTTTTTATTCATCGTTTTTGGATACACGCGATACACACAATTATTTGTTGAAGTTATATATCTATTGTCCTTTCCGGCGGCGACCTTTCAAAAAAATGATGTTGGTTATTTCTCTTTTCATCTTGCCTTTTTCAAAAAAATTGTTTGTTATTTCTTTTTTCATTTTGCCTTTTTCAAAAAAATTGTTTGTTATTTCTTTTTTCATCTTGCCTTTTTCAAAAAAAAATGTTTGTTATTTCTCGTTTTTTTTTGGCAGAAATCTCCATTTTCGTATTTGTGCGCTGCTTCGCATCGCCCAACTCCGAAAATGGAGGTGGTTATATGTTTTTGTTTGTTTTCAGCCGGTATTGTCTCTTTTCTTATTCTCTTCTCTTTTCCTTTCTTCTCTTTTCCTTTCTTCCCTTTTCAAACTGTTCCTCTTCTTTTGTCTCCCGCTGCGTTTTCGTCTCCCGCCGCGTTTTCGTCTCCCGCCGCGTTTTACATCCTTTCACATCATAAACCCTTTCAGTATCATGCCGACACCTACTAAAAACGTCACGGACGAGAACAGCGTCCTGACGTGTTTTTGATTGACGCGGTGCGCGTTTCGTGCGCAGAATCCGGAAAACAAAACGCCCGGAATCACCAAAGCCAGCCACATGACGAGATTGACATAGCCTATCGAATATTCAGGCAGGCCGGCGACGCCGATGCCGTTGACGATATAACTGGTGACGCCTCCCGCCGCCGTGAAAACGATTGTCGCCGACGACGTTCCGATTGCTTGCCGAAGCGGCACTTTGAGCCAAAAAATAAGCAGCGGGACCAAGATTAAGCCGCCGCCGATGCCCGTCAGTCCGGCAATCAGTCCCATCGACGCGCCGCCGAGCGCGTAAAGTAAGAAGCGGCCGGCCGCTTTTGAGGGGTCTTCATTGGAGTCTTTGCTTGAGGTGACTTTCAAAGACGCGGCGAGAACGACAATGCCGAAGATAACGGAAAGGTAGGCGGCGTTCAAATAAGACGCAATGTAGGCGCCGATGAAGGAGAACAAAAAACCAAAAAAACCCATGAACAAGGCTTTCTTCCAATACACATTTCCCTTCTTGGAATGGCCGTAAGCGCTGCTCAAAGACGTCGGCAGCGTGAAGAAAAGCGCCGTCGCGATAGCGACTTTGATGGCGATATCCGGCGGATAGCCAAGCGTCGTTAAAAGGTAAAACTGGAGCGGGACCAGCAGGATGGAGCCTCCTATACCGAGGAGGCCCGCAAAAGAGCCGGCAACGGCGCCGCCGGCAATAAGCGCCAAAATAAAAAGAAGGAACGTGTATTCCATGGGTCACCCTCCGATTTCGTTTTTAAAGTTATGGATGTTTAGAAAGTTAAGGGAGTTCAGAAAATTTAGGACGTTTAGAAAGTTATGGCGGTTTAGGCCGTTTTGAAAGTTCAGAATCAATTGTTTCGGCCAAATTTCTGATTTTGGGATTCTCGTGGAAGAGATACGGTTCAATGTACAGCCATACGTCCGGGTTTTTCGTGTTTCCGAGAACATTGAGGATTTTCCAAAGAAGGTGGTCATCCGTCATCCGAGCGGGAAAATCGGGGCAATCTTCACCCGGTTTTTCGGAAACGGTATCATTGTGCTGTATTTTATTAACTGCCTCTATCCTCTTATCGGAATTGATATAAGGATTTTGCTTTAAATCCCGAAGAATGACAGATTTAAATAAATAAAGCGTGCGTTCGCCGCCGGCCTCCAGCGCTTCCGCCGCCTCGTAAGCAGTTTTCAGGTCGGGGTCGTTTTGTAAAACCGAGAACAAAAGCAAATCGAACTCCCCGTCATTTTGAAGAGCAAGCCCTGCCGCTGCGTTTTGGCGAACGCGCGGATCGGCGTCGGATAAAAAGCCGATTAAGACAGACGCGGGCGTTTCAGGAATTTGAGAAAGGGCGTAAGTGATTCGAATTTTAGCAGCGGGGTCAATATTTTTATAAGGATCGAGCCGGAGCTTTTGTGTTTCAGAATCGAGCCGGGATTGATGTGTTTCAGAATTGAGCCGGGGTTGATGTGTTTCAGAATCGAGCAGGGCTGTTAAGGATAAAACGGCGGCATCGCCGCCGCGTTTGAGCGCCAAAAGCGCTGCCGTTTGCAGCAATTCGTTTTCATTCGGGTCGGTCAGAATTGAAATAAAAAAAGAAATATCTTCTGATGTCGGATTTTGAACCGATGTCACAAATTCCAATTTTTCCGACAGACGCATATTTTTCAAGACTCTTCAAGCATGTTTTTAATATATTGGCGGAAGTCGCTGACCTTAAACGGCTTTTGGATGTAGCCGTCGAATCCGATTTCTTCAAACGTTTTGCCGTTTTTGGCGGTCAGGTCGGATGTCATCGCGACAATCTTCGCGGCGTTTTCGAATTCCCCGAATTTATGAATAAACTCAATGCCGTCCATTTTCGGCAAATTGATGTCGGTCAATACCAAATCAAATGATTCGCTCTTCAAGAGATTGAGAGCTTCAACGCCGTTTTCCGTTGTTGTGATCTGATAATTTCCAAGTTGCAAAATGTCTTTGATAAGTTCGCAATTCATAGTGTTGTCTTCGACAAGAAGAATTTTCTTCATCGATGTTCTCCCCATTCTTTTCCTGCTCAGCAATAAAAAGGAAAGTGTAAAAAAATTCAGAGACGAATTTTTTGAAACAATGCCCAATGCCCAAACAATACCCGAATAATAAAACGTACCGATTGGGGCAAATTCGAAAGGGGCCAGCGAATAAACGCAACTTTAGTATATTTGATTTTCGTGTTATAATAGTGTGTTAATGCTTGATTAGTATATTGTTTTTGAATAATGTACCATTGTTTTCGTATGGCGCGTCAATTGTTTGACCGGCGGCTTTTAACCGTTGCACTCAGGTTTTTATAATTTTGTTTTTCTGTTTATGTTTTTATAAATCTGTTTCTTCCGTTTTTCATCCCGCCGGTTTAAAATTTCACGGTTTTCGGCGTTCCCTCAAACGAATAGAAAATCGCTTCTCCTTCAGAAATGTAGAAGAATTCCAAGACCGGATTATCGGGGGACTGATACAGCATCTCAAAGAAATCCGCCGTTTTGAACGCTTTTTCTTTAATTTCCTTTCGTGTATCAAAAACAGCTTTTCCCCTTACGCGAATCCACGAACAGCCGTCCGCTGTCGTCGCCGACAGTTCAAAACGCGGGTCAGCCTTCAGCTGTTTAAAAACATCTTTTTGGTTGCTTGTGGTCAAATACAATTTGCCGCCGTCTTCCATAATAAAGCCGAATGGGCGGACACGGGGGCCTTCGGGGCTGTTTGTCGCGATGTAGAAGGTCGGATTGTCAGTTAAAAAATTCAAAACGTCTTTCATAATTTTCACCGGTATTTTAGAGGACTTAACAAAGGACTTAATTAAGGACTGAACAAAAAACTGAACTATGGACTGAACTATGGACTGAACAAAGAACTGAACAACATAGAATATATCATATCCAGCATTTAAATGATGCCGCGCAGGATGACGCCTATAAATAAACTATACGCAAGCATTGTCATAAGCGGTAAAAACGGGATCCATGCAAATTCCCGAAGCCCGAGGGTACCTTTCTTATGAATTAAACAATAAGAAAGATACAAGACGTAAAGAACCGGAAGAACGGCTATGTAAGGAATCCGATATTCACTTATTTCAAAAATTATTAAAAGCGCAAAAGAAATGACAGTTATCGCCAATAAAATTAAAGTAACGCGGCTGGCCCTCTTTTCCTTATTTTTTAGCAGGGTTGCATACGAATAATACAAGGATGTAAACGGAAGTATGTAAAAATACCATATGGCTTCTTCAATGCTTGCACCCCACCATGTGCCATTGTGAAGGACAATCAATGTAAAAAATACAAATGCAATAAAAGCGGATGTAAACCCGACACCGTAAAGAAAAACATCTTTTTTGAAATTATATTTTTTCTTCAGAACAGAATAAAGAAGGAAATGAAAAATAAAACCCGACAGGCATAAAATTACCGGTATTGATTTGATTATTGTTTGCCAATGGGTAATCTCTCCTTTTATCATTTCTGATATTGCAGACAGGGATGTTAAGACGTACAGAGGTCCCAAAATAAATAGAATCATGAATGATAAAATTGCACATTCGGTATAAGGGGGGCTTGTTGTTTGTTCCTCTGATATTTGGATAATATCATTCCTCACTTTCCAACGAAATCCAAAAAAATGAAAGAGAAGAAATAATTTCTTCACTTTGTCATAATTTCAATCATTCTGTCAGCGACTTGGCTCAGTTTTTTGTCGCCGCCCATGTCATAGGTGACGCAGCCTTCCGCAATCGCTTGTTCGGCGGCTTTGAAGATCTTTTGGGACTGTTCTTTTTCGCCGAGGTAATCCAGCATCCAAGCGCCCGCCAAAATGGTGGCGTAGGGGTTGACTTTGTCCATGCCGGTGTATTTCGGCGCGGAACCGTGCGCGGGCTCAAACATGGCGTAGTTGTCGCCGATGTTGGCGGAATAAATCATGCCGATGCTGCCGACAAGAGCGGAACATTCCTCGCTGATGACATCCATAAACAGGTTGGTGGACAAAAGAACGGTTTTGTCAAACAGTTGCGGGTTTTTGATGAGCTGCATGGCGATGTTGTCAATGTGGTATTCCCAAACTTCAATGTCGGGGTAATCTTTGGCAACCTCTTCGACGACTTCTAAAAACGTACCGCAGGTCTTTTTCAAAATGTTGCTTTTGTGAATCGGAACAACCGCTTTGTACCCTCTGCGTCTCGCTTCTTCAAAAGCGTATTTGGCGATTTTGCGGGAAGCGGATTTTGTAATTTTGCGAATGGCAATGAATACGTCATCGGTCAGCTGAACTTCTTCGCCGATGTACAATCCTTCCGTTCCTTCTCTGACACAAACGTGTTCAACGGCGCCGAGAGGACCTTCTACGCCCGGAATCGTTTTAATCGGGCGGACGTTGGCGTATAAATCATATGCTTTTCGAATGGACACGGCAACACTGCGCGGAGAACCGATGCCGCCGGGTGTCGTTGTCGGGCCTTTGAAACAGGCGTCGGCCTTTTTCATCGTGTCCCACGTTTCAGGCGGAATCAAAGAGTCGCCGCCGTTTGCTTTCCACCACGCTTCACCGGCGTCGCACATTTTAAATTCAACTTGCGTTCCCGAAGCTTTCAAAACCTTAAGCATGGCATCAACCAATTCAGGTCCTACGCCGTCTCCTCTGATAACGGCCGCTGTTTTAGTCATCAATTATCACCTTGTCAAACAAATTCTTGCAAATTCTTACAAATTCAAACAAATGCAAAATAAAAAACAGAATTTTTGATAAATATTTGAAATTTCATTTCTCTCAATACAATTCTGTAATAAAATGTTTCCGTTTCGCGACAGTCAACGGCAGGATTGGTAAAATTTAATCAAAAATAAATCAAAGGTCATGACTGAAAATGAATAAAAATCACGATGAAAATAAGGGTTTATGTTTGAAATTTAATAAAACAAAAAAGTTAATAAAATGAAAGGCCGGCGCTTTGAGCCGGCCGTATTTTTGTCAAACGTATTTCGCCGTTTTCAGGGTTCCGGTCTTTTGTCAAGCGGCACATAATCCTGCAATTCGCCGATGGCGTTGTAGGCGGGGCGGATGATTTTGCCGGAATTGATTAATTCTTCAAGTCTGTGCGCGCTCCAGCCCGCCATTCTGCTGATCGCAAAAATCGGAGTGTAGAGTTGCATCGGCAGGTCAAGCATGCTGTACACAAAGCCGCTGTAAAAGTCGATGTTCGCGGAAACGCCTTTGAAAATTTTCTTTTCCTGGCCGATGATAATGGGCGCTAAGCGCTCCACCATTGAATAGAGCAGGAATTCATCGGTTCTGCCTTTCTCAACGGAAAGCTTCTCGACGAATTGTTTGAAAATGTCGGCGCGCGGGTCGTTTAATGAATAAACGGCGTGGCCGATGCCGTAAATTAAGCCGGCCTTGTCAAAGGCGTCTTTGTTTAATAGCGCGCGGAGGTAGCGGCTGACTTCGTCTTCGTTGGTCCAGTCGCTCACGTTGGCTTTCATGTCTTCAAACATTTTGACGACTTTAATGTTGGCGCCGCCGTGTTTGGGGCCTTTCAGGCTGCTGAGAGCTGCGGCGGTTGCCGAAAACGTGTCTGTTCCGGAAGAGCTGACCACGCGGCAGGTAAACGTTGAGTTGTTGCCGCCGCCGTGTTCGGCGTGAAGAACCAGCGCCAAGTCCAAAATACGGGCTTCAAGTTCCGTGTATTTGCTGTCGGGGCGAAGAACATACAAAATGTTTTCAGCGGTCGACAACTCCTGCTGCGGAGAGTGAATAAATAAGCTGTTGTTTTCGTGCACGTGGGTGTAAGCCTGATAACCGTAAACGGCAAAAATCGGCATGAGCGCGATGAGTTCCAAACACTGGCGCAGCACATTGGGAATATCCGTGCCGTCCGGTTCGGAGTCATAAGCGTAAAGCGTCAAAACGCTGCGCGAAAGGGTGTTCATCATGTCGGCGCTGGGCGCTTTCATAATGATGTCGCGGACAAAATTCGTCGGCAGCGATCTGTAATATCCGAGAAGTTTTTGGAATTCGGCAAGCTGAGATTTGGACGGCAGCGTTCCGAACAACAACAAATAGACGACTTCTTCAAAGCCGAATCGCTGTTCTGCGACAAAACCGTCGATGAGGTCATTGATGTCAATGCCGCGGTAAAGGAGGCGGCCAAGCGTGTGCTCGGGCTTTTCTTCTGTCGGCCGGCCGGATTGGACATCACTGATTTCTGTCAGGCCGGTCAAAACGCCGACACCGTCAGTGTCGCGAAGCCCGCGATTCACATTAAATTTGACGAAGAGTTCCGGATCGATTGAACTGTGGGCGACGCAAAGGTCGGCGAGTTTTTGAATTTCAATCTTTTTCTCGAGTTTGATATCCTTTTTGTTTTCCGCTGTTTCCCCGCTCTCTCCCGAAGCAACGGTTCCGGCATTTACTTTGTCCGTGTTTCTTGTATCTTCCATAATATACCCTCTGTCTTCTCAATTTTGATATTTATTTCAGTTTAAAAAACGAACTTCCAAAAAAGATTCTAAAATCCGAAGTGTCATTTTGGAATATTTCACTGAAATTTTAAAAGATTATTTTTAATTTTATGAAGTAATAGGACGAATGAAAACCAATAGGAATTCATCAGATAAAACCCCTTTGTTAGCTCTTTTAATGAAGCGTTTCAATTTTTCCAACTCAAAACGTTTATATAGAAGCGCAATCATTTCGAATCTGTAAATTTCCCCGAATCCGCCGAATAAATAATGCCTTTTGATTGCATTTTTCGGCCCAAAGACAAACGGAATTTCAGGAGGGCTCAGACCCGGGAGAAATTGACCGTTTTGGAATGCTAAACAATTTCGGGAAAAATTATGTATTATAAATTATCATAAAAAATACCGGTTCAGTCATGAACACGAACATCCGTTGTTCCCATAATTTGAAAAAGCGGGATTGAAGCTTATTTTCAATAATTATGATGTTGCAGGTGATGACTTTATCCGTTTTCGGCGGAACAGCCGCCGAATCAGCCCCGAATCAGTCTTTGGATCAGTCTTGATCAGTCTTTAGATAAGGTAAGATCAGACAAAAGATAAGACAATAAGATATGGCAAGGAAGGCAAAGTATCATTAAAATTTGCATGACTAAATTTGCATGACTAAATTTGCATGACTGAATATGACTCAAATTTACATTGCTTAAATTATTAAGACAAGGAGATACCATTATGTCAGGACAACCCATTTTTATTTTAAAAGACGGAAGCAAACGCACCCGCGGAAGAGATGCGCAGAGCAACAACATTATGGCAGCAAAAGCTGTCGCGGAAGCGGTCAGAACAACACTCGGCCCCAAAGGCATGGACAAAATGCTTGTTGACTCCATGGGCGATGTGACGATTACAAACGACGGCGCCACCATTTTGAAAGAAATGGACATTGAACACCCCGCCGCGAAAATGATTGTCGAAGTTTCCAAAACGCAGGACGAAGAAGTCGGCGATGGTACCACCAGCGCGGCTGTTGTCGCCGGTGAACTTTTGAAGAAAGCCGAAGACCTCATTGACATGGACATCCACCCGACCGTTATCGCATCAGGCTACAGACTGGCCGCCGCAAAAGCGATTGAACTCGTTCAGGGGCTTGCCAGAGATGTTGATGAAAATGATAAAGACCTTTTGACCAGCATCGCCACCACCGCAATCACCGGCAAAGGCGCAGAATCCGCAAAAACGCTTCTCGCTAAGATTTCCGTTGAAGCCGTGACAAGTGTCGTTGACGTCACTGACGGCAAAAAGAAAGTTGACAGAGACCAGATCAACGTCGTTAAGAAAGTCGGCGGCCGCATTGAGGACTCTGAACTCATTAACGGTATGATCATTGACAAAGAGCGCGTTCACAGCAACATGCCCGAAATTGTCAAGGACGCCAAAATCCTTCTTTTAAACGAAGCGATCGAGCTTAAAGACACTGAAATCGACGCTGAAATTTCCATCACGTCACCCGACCAGCTCCAGCTTTTCCTTGACCAAGAAGAAGCGATGATCAAAGCCACCGTCGAGAAAGTCGTGAAAAGCGGCGCAACGGTCGTTTTCGTTCAAAAAGGCGTGGATGACATGGCTCAGCACTTCTTGGCAAAGGCAGGACTCATGGTTGTCCGCCGCGTGAAGAAGAGCGACGTTGAAAAGCTTGCCAGAGCAACCGGCGCTTCTTTGATTTCCAACTTTGATGAAATCACCGCTGATGACCTCGGCTATGCAGCGCTCGTTGAAGAAAAGAAAATCTCCGGCGACGCGATGATCTTTGTCACGGGCTGCGAAAACCCGAAATCCGTTTCCATCCTCCTCCGCGGCGGCACGGACCACGTGATTGACAGCATCGAAACCGCTCTTGAAGACTCTCTTCGAGTCGTCGGCGTCGTCATCGAAGACAACAAACTCGTTGCCGGCGGCGGCTCCCCCGAAGTTGAACTCTCTCTCAGACTCAACGAATACGCCTCCACGCTTGAAGGCAGAGAACAGTTGGCCGTTCGCGCTTACGCCGAAGCTCTTGAAATCATCCCCAAGACCCTTGCCGAAAACGCAGGTCTTGACCCGATTGACATGCTGATGGACCTCCGTTCCAGCCACGAAAAGAACATGAAGACCGCCGGTCTTGATGTCTTCAAAGGCGAAGTCGTTGACATGTGGGCCGAGCACGTCGTTGAACCCCTCCGTGTGAAAACGCAGGTCATCAACGCGGCAACCGAATCCGCCGTCATGATCCTCAGAATTGACGACGTGATTGCCACCACCAAAAACCAGGCGCCTGCTCCGGGCCCTGACATGGGCGGCATGGGCGGCATGGGCGGTATGCCCGGCATGGACATGTAATCGAAAACAATCGAAAACAATCGAAAATACATTGAAACATACCGAGACATACTGAAACAAATTATTAACACGCAACAGAGAATTTCATTCTCTGTTCTTTTTTTTATTTTAGCGATATCTTTTTAGCGATATCTTTTTAGCGATATCTTTTAGCGATATCTGAAACATTGATTCGGTCGTAATTATCGTGTCCCCTTTTGAAAACAGATTCTCACCGCTTATCAGAGATAATCGAAAAATCAGAAATAATCGGAATAGGGCTAATCGAAAAATCAGAACCCAAAAAAGAAAAGAAAAAGAAAAGAAACGAAAAAGTAAATCGCGGCCTACGCCTTCGGCCGCAATTTTCCCGTTACTTAAATGACTTCAATCCGTCTAAATCCAAAGTTGTGAAATAATCATCAACGGTTTCCGCGTTTCTTATTTTGAAAACACTGCCGCCGTTTCTTAAAAGGAGTTCGGCGGAGCGCAGTTTGCCGTTGTAGTTGAATCCCATGGCGTAGCCGTGAGCGCCCGTGTCGTGAATGGCCAACAGGTCGCCGCGTTCGATTTTCGGGAGCATACGGTCGATGGCGAATTTGTCGTTGTTTTCACATAGGGAGCCGGTCACGTCGTATTTGTGATTGGCGGGGTCTTTTTCTTTGCCGAGGACGGTGATGTGGTGGTAAGCGCCGTAAACGCCGGGGCGCATGAGGTTTGCCATACAGGCGTCGGTGCCGGCATAATCTTTGTAGATGTGTTTCAGGTGGCGGACTTCTGTGATGAGGTAGCCGTAAGGGCCGGTGATAACGCGGCCGCATTCGAAATACACTTTCGGCTGACGCATGCCCGCTTTGATGATGGTGTTCTCATACGCTTTTTTCACGCCGGCGGCTATCGCGTCAAAAGAGACGCGTTCTTGTTCGGGGCGGTAGGGAATGCCGATGCCGCCGCCGAGATTGATGAATTCGAAATCAATGCCGACTTTTTCTGAGATTTCAACGGCGGCTTCAAAGAGAATGCGCGCGGTTTCAACGAAATAATCGACATTCAGCTCGTTGGACGCGACCATCGTGTGAAGGCCGAAACGCTTTACCCCTTTCTTTTTGAGAATTTCGTAGCCTTCAAAAAGCTGCTCGCGCGTGAAACCGTATTTTGATTCTTCGGGTTTTCCGATGATTTCGTTGCCGCCTTTTAACGGCCCGGGGTTATAGCGGAAACAAATAACATCGGGAAGGCCTGCCGCTTTTTCCAAAACATCGATATGGGAAATATCATCCAAATTAATGATAGCGCCCAGTTCCTTGGCTTTGATAAATTCTTCAGCCGGCGTATCGTTGGAACTGAACATGATGTCTTCGCCGGTGATACCGGCTTTTTCCGCCAACAGAAGTTCGGGAAGAGAACTGCAATCAGCGCCAAACCCGTGTTCCTTTAAAATTTTTAATATGTAGGGATTCGGAAGGGCCTTGACCGCGAAAAACTCTTTAAAGCCGTTCACGACCGAAAAAGCGCGCTTCATGTCTTCGGCGTTATCGCGAATGGCCTTTTCGTCATAGATATGAAACGGCGTGGGATGTCTCTTGACAATCTCTTCGATTTGTGTTTTGGTAAAGGGAAGTTCTTTTGAAACCATAAATAAGCCTCTTTGCTGTCATTCAGATGACAGAATAGAATTTGAAGATTTGGTATTTTTCATATGTCAAAATTATTTCGTCTTGGCGAAATTATTCCGTACTTGCCTCTCTCCCTATATATACGTGCCGATGAAAAAACGTTTTCATCACAAAAGATCGAAAAAAAAGATCGAAAAAAAAGATCGAAAAAAAAGATCGAAAAAAAAGATCGAAAAAAAAGATCGAAAAAAAAGATTGAAAAAAAGACTTACCAAAAAGACTTACCAAAAAAAATTAACGCAAAAAAAGATTAACATCGAAAAAAAGGCTTCCACCCCTTCAATCGATGAACCCTCGTTCCTTCGCCGACTCCCGATTAATGAAGCGGCACATTCCTGTTTTGGATGGCAGGAAGCCGAATTTGTGATAGAATTCTTCTTTTCCCGGCGTCGCGTACAAGAGAACATTTTTGTCCTCTTCGCCTTCGAGAAGGTGGTTCATAATCATCTTGCCGATGCCTTTGCCTTGTGAATGGGAGTCCACGGCAACGTCATAAATGACGCTCTGGTACGCGAAATCCGAGAGCAGTCTGCCGCAGCCGATGAGAATATCGCCGTGAAATACAAAAACAACTTTTGCACTGTTTTCAAAAGCTTTCTGATGCAGTTGTGCCGGATACGTTGCCATATCCGTTCTCAGAAGAAGACTTTTGACTTCACCCCAATCAATGCCGTTCGTATTTCTTTGTATTGTTAATTCCATAAATTTAACCTCTTAACATCTAAAAGTGCTGATGGTTTATAAAATTTTTAATACGGCAAAAGACGACTTTAACAAAAAGAAGAAATGAGAGAAAAAAGAGAGAGAAAAAAGAGAAAAAAAGAAAAAGGGGGCGGCGGGAATAGCCGGAAATGGCATGAATGCGCCGTTTTTTCCGCGATTCGCCGCGAATTAAATGGTTTTGTTCTCAAAAACAATTATTCGACCTGAGTTGTCAGGAAGATGGGCAGGGTCATCTGCTCGATTTGGTCCAGAAGCTCTTCCAGTTCATCCATGTGGCGGTCTTCATCTTTTAAAATATCCACAAGCATATCCCGTGTGGCATAGTCACGAAGTTCTCCGGCGAGGACGATTGCGTCGTTATACGCTTTGATGGCGCCCATTTCCGCGGCGCGGTCATTTTCCACTTGAACGGGGATTTCATTGCCGATTTGAATTTTATTCAGGCTGGTAACAATGGGAATACCTTCAAGGAAAAGAATACGGCCAATCAGTTTTTCGGCATGTTTCATTTCATCAATTGCCCTTTTTTCGGCTTTGCTGTGCAGTTTTCCGTAACCCCAGTCTTCACACATTTCACCGTGAACAATGTACTGGTTAATGGCGGTCAACTCGTCCGCGAGAAGCGAATTTAATGCATCAATAAGTCTAGCGTCTCCTTTCATTGCAAATACTCCTTTTATTTTTGATATATTAAAATAAATTTAAATCTCAAAATATCCGTCTGAAGTCGTTTATTTTGGCGGCTCGCGCCGGTGCGCACAGCCATGTTGATTATCTGAGCAGGAAATCCATTGCGCAGTAGTTTGTGTATGTCTATCTAACTATTTTATCCTTATTGAAAGGACATATCGCTAAAATGAGTTGTTAATTATATTTGATCAAAAACATCCTTAGCAAAAACATTTTGTCAAAAATATTTTTAATCAATATTATTGAAATGTATCAAATGCCGGCAGCGTGTATAACGCACTCCTGTTAATCAAAAGCAGAAGGCAAAGCGGCAAGCAAAGTGGCAGGCAAAAGCAGAAGGCAAAAGCAGAAGGTAAAAGCAGAAGGTAAAAGCAGAAGGTAAAAGCAGAAGGTAAAAGCAGAAGGTAAAAGCAGAAGACGGAAAAAAGCAGGGTTGAGTCAAATTGCCCCGGTTCCCCGCCTTTCTTATCATAAATTTTATGCTTACAAGCTTTTTACGGCTCATTCGTGATGAATGGGGCTGCTGAGATTTGAACTCAGGTCGCAAGACCCCCAGCCTTGCAGGATGGACCAAGCTACCCTACAGCCCCTTTTTGAGATAAGCCGAAAAAGCGAAACCTAAAAAAGCAAGTCTAAAACCTTTTTTTATTATATAAAGCTTTTTCACTGCGAAAGCCGCTGAGAATTACGGCTTCCGTTCAGCTGATTTCTTTCTTTGAGCATCGGTAAGAGTTTATTTTTTCATCCCTTTTTTCATCCCCTTTTCCATGCTTTTTTATCATACCCTTTTCCATGCTTTTTTATCATGCCCTTTCTATGCCTCCCATATCATGCCCTCTCCACACCTCTCTTCTCAAAACACATTCCTCGCAAACCCTTCAAACACCAATTTCGTCATGACCGGAAGGCTGTTTTTGGAAATGGCAATGTCTTCTTCATACATTTTAAATTCGATTTTATCCGCCGGCACCTTTTCTCGCGCCATATAATCCAGAATCATCTGTTTGCCGAGTTCCCTCGCGTATTCAAGCGCTTCATCGCGGTCGGAAAACGCGCGGCGCCCGCCCGGGAAATAAACAATGAAGCCGCTGTTTTTTGACGATCGCTTTTGGCCCGGCACAACATTTCGAACGGCAATATCAACGCGCCTTACGATTTTTCCGGCGAGGGAACCGACGGCGTTGCCGACGTCGCAGAATTCGGGCGTTATGATTTCCGCGTCGATGAGCCGACTCAAATCACCCGCAAAAGCCTTGACGGGACCGCCGATCATGACGACGGGGGTGTTTAATTTGTAACGCATCAGAGGTTTTTTGAAAGACAGCATCGCCTTCACCGAATCTCTGAAAACGGAGGATGCCGGAAGCGCGGGGTCAACGGCGGTTTCAAACCGCGTCCTCGCATTGTAAATGTCGGAATCGGAATGGGTAAGGGCGGCGATGTTTTCGGAATTGTCGTCAAGACTTTTACTCATTACGAAATAAATGAGTTCTTGCGCTATTTTGGAGGCAAACGCCTGTTTGAGGTAACGGCAGAGTTCCGTTGTGTCAATGTCTGAAAATGACGCTAAAATGCGGGCGCCGAGAACGGAAGCCTCCTTATTGAATTTCTCATTCACATTATCGAATTTCTCATTCTCATTATCGAATTTCTCATTCTCATTATCGAATTTCTCATTCTCATTATCGCTTTCACAATCGCTCTCACAATTGCTCTCACAATCGCTCTCATACTCGCCCAAGACATGAAGAACGTCCGTTGGCGTAAAACCAATCATATCGACGGCTTTTCGGCGGACAAGCGATTCTAAAATGTCTCCCGGGATGTATTTCATGTCCCAAGCAATGTCATTGACAGAAACCGGCGTGTCTTTGATTTTGTTGTAAACCATCCGCTCTTCCGGCGTCAAATTTGACGTCTGTGAAACAGGATAGCCGCTTCGGATGAAAAAGCGAATTGGTTGGATGTATTCTGTAAAGCGGCCGCTGTCTGAAAACCACCGCTCTTTCAAACTTTCCAAAACGGAAGGATAAAGCGCGGCTGCGCGGCAAAGAGGTATAATGCGGCGCGGCCCAAACATGAATTTATCCGAAACGGCGGTATCGGTAAGAGACGGCGCGCGAATCCAAATCTGACTGTCGCCGCCCAGAGCCGATGTTTCCATCCGAATGGCGCGCACTTTCGTCCGCCGCCCGCCGACAACGGCGCCCTGTTCCGTGATATCGGGAAAACCGTCTTCGATAAATGAAATGTCTGTGCTGGTGCCGCCGACATCGATCATCAAACATGTTTTTTGGCCGGACAGAAAAGACGCGCCCAAAAGACTGGCGGCAGGTCCTGAAAAAATGGATTCGACGGGTTTTTCCATGGCTTCGGTAATCCCTGAAACAGCGCCGTTGCATTTTAAAATTTTAATCTCCGCCTCAAGGCCGCGGCGGTCGATTTCGGAAACAATCGCGCCGACAAAACGTTTCGTGACGGGAAGAAGCATCGCGTTCAAGTAAGCTGTCATGCCGCGTTCGCCCGCTCCCAAAGATTGGGCCAATTCGTGACCGCAAACGACGGGGTAAGCCTCCTTGCCGTGTTCGCCGCCACTGCCGCTTTCCCCGCTGCTACTGCCGCTTTCTCCGCTGCCATCGCCACTTTCTCCGCTGCCACCGCCTTCCTCGCCGTCGTTTTTCGATGTCAGGCGGATAATCAATTCTTTGGCTTTCAGCTCATGAGACGGATTTCGGATACTGAAATAAGAAGAAACGGCAAAAGCCGAGACTTTGTCTTTGACGGCGCGAACGTAAGATTCAATCGCGGCGGTGTCAAGTTCCGCTACTTCATTGCCGTCGCCGTCATGCCCTCCCCTGACAATAACGAAATTTTCAACGGTTTTTGAAATGTCTTCAGAAAAAAGAAGTTTCTCGTCGCCGATTAAGATCAAAGCGGCAGGTTCGCCGGTATTTTCAAGAACAGTGTTGGTGGAAAGCGTCGTTGAAACAGATACAACCGTTACTTTGGACAACAAATCCGGCGGCAGCAAATCAAGAGCGTTTCGAATACCGCCGATCGGATCGGGGTAAGTCGTGAGAGATTTGACCGATTCCAAAACGATTTGTTTTTCATCATCAACGATGACGGCATCCGTATAAGTGCCGCCCGTGTCAATTCCCAAACAGAATGTCATTTTTTGATTCCTTGATATTTTCAAAGTCAAACGATTGGTGCCAAAACGATTGGTGCCAAAATGATTGGTGCCAAAATGATTGGTGCCAAAACGATTGGTGTCCAAACGATTGGTGTCCAAACGATTAAATGATTGAAATCAGAATTGCGGCCTCCGCCTTCGGCGGCAATTTTTCTTTAATTCAGGGGAACGATGGCGTTTACGAGAGTGCTTTCGGCATCCGATCGGGTCATTTATTTGGCGAGCGGAGTCGTTTGACGCAGGTTTTTCGGAGTTGTTTTGTACCGGAAAGCCGGAGGTGTTTTGTACCGGAAACGCCGGGGGAGTTTTAATACCGGGAATCCGGAGCCGTTTTGTGTCGGGAATCCGGAGGCTGTTTTATACCGAAAAAACCGGCGCGTTTTTCACGAAAAAAAAATCGGAACGCGTCAGTACCGAAAGCCGGGGACATTATATGTTTGGCCTTCAGTCTTTTTGTCATGCCATTTCTGATTCATTTCCGATTCATTTTCGATTCATTTTCGATTCATTTCCGTTATTAATCCCCGCCAAAGCGGTGGGATACCGCAAGCATCCCGTAAACGCAATCGTTCCCCCGTTATGTAAAGAAATTTATTGCAGGAAGTATTTCGGAAACGGACGGAGATGAATAAAACCGTCCCTTTCCGATACGGGGGGTGTTTAACCGTTTTTGTTTTTTGTGAAAGAAATCAGGCGCCTGTGGCAGCCTTTACTTTCGAGACAGCGTCTGTTGCGCTTTCACCGTAGATGTCCGCGCCGATTTTGTCGGCCCAGTCTTGGGTGCACGGCGCGCCGCCGACCATTGTTTTGACAGATCCGCGGACGCCCGCTTCTTTGAGCTGTTCTTCAATCTGGATTTGGTTGACCATTGTTGTTGTCATCAAAGCGGAGGAACCCACAATGAGGGGTTTGAGTTCTTTTACTTTCTCAACAAAGGTCGTGATCGGCACGTCGCGGCCCAGGTCAACAACATCGTAGCCGGCGATACCAAGCATGGACGCAACGATATCTTTGCCGATGGAGTGGATGTCGCCTTCAATTGTTCCGATTACGACAACGCCTTTGCTTGTTGTCTTCGCTTTTGTTCTCTCCATTTCCGGCTTTAAAACCGCGATGCCCGCGTTCATTGCTTCGGATGCGGCCAAAACGTGGGGGAGGAAAAGTTTCCCCTTTTCAAAATCAGCGCCGATCTCGCCCATTGCCGCGGCGAACACTTCAATAATTTCAACGGGGTTAACGCCCGCTTTGAGTCCTTCTTGCGCGGCTTCTTCTGCCATTTCTGTTTCAAATTCCAAGATTGCTTCTTTTGCCATTGCCATAACTTCGTCTTTACTTGCCATAATATCAAACCTCTGTCATTTGTTTTGTTTTTTAATTACGTTCATTAATTTCGTTTTTAATTACGTTCATTAATTTCGTTTTTAATTACGTTCATTAATTTCGTTTTTAATTACGTTCATTAATTTCGTTATTAATTACGTTCTTAATGTCTTTTAATCTCGTTTTATTACGTTTTTTTTCGTTAAATCTTGAAGTCTTTGTCCGCTTTGTCAACGATTGCTTTCATTGCGGCGTAGATGTCCTTGTCAATTGCCGGCACTTCATGGTTTTTCATGACATCGACATATGTTTCGTGCGCTCGTGTCACGATGTCTTTCGCGCCCGCGTTGTACCAGTCGCCGAACATTCTTCTGTCGATGAGTTTGGGGGAAGACGGGAGGTCAACCAGTTCTCTGGTTTTCTTTAAGGCAAGGAAGTTGTTGCCGACACCGACTTTCTTAATCTGGTCGACGCCAAGCGTTTCTTCAGAAACGGGAATGCCTTCCAAGGCTTTTTTGACCATTTTTATGATGTCGTTGTCAATGATGAGCTGCTCCATGGAGAAAGTCATACCGAGTTCGAGCATGCCGGCGCCGTAAATTGTGTTGGAGCCCGCAAGCGCGGCGAGGGTTGTCGTAATTGTTTTTTCGTGGCCGGCCTGTGCGTCCGGAATCTTTGAGTCGGTCTATGCGCCGGCAACGAAGGCGGGCAAGCCGTAGAATTTAGCGAGTTTTGAAACGCCGGCGCTGATGAGGCCGAGTTCGGGAGAGCCGACAGGCGCTGTTCCCATTTTCAAGTCAAAGGTTGTGGTGGAGCTGCCGTAAAAGACAGGCGCGCCGGGGTTTGTGATTTGCGCAAGAACGATGCCTGCAAGAACTTCGGCGTTGTGGGTCACCAATGTTCCCGCGAGGTAGACAGGCGCGGAACCGCCGGACATCGCCATTGAAAGAACGTTGACCGGCATGTTGTTCATGGCGCCTTTCATAATCACTTGACAAGCGTTTTTGCTGAGTTCAAGCGGGCTTGTCGGGCAGACCAGCATGGACATAATCGGTTTTCTTCTGGCTTCTTCTTCGTCGCCGCCGTAGAAGGCTTTGATGATTTCCCAGTATTTTTCAACGTTTTCGCCGACGGGGTCAATGTCGTGGTAGTGTTTTTCGGTACTTGTCAGGGGCGTAAAGACTTCGTGGACATCCTGCGCGCCTTTGCCTGCCCAGTCTCTTGCAGAAACGGGGAGGGAGAAGTAGTCGATGTTTTCTGCCCAGTCGCAAAGTTTCGCGATGTCGGCAATGTCTTGTTCAACGGAGTCGACGGTTTCGTATTTGCCGGGCGAGATGTAGTTTGTCATCTTGACGCCGGTACCAAAACAAGTCCAGTGGACTTTGCCGCCGCACTCTTGAACGGTGTTGTATTTCTTGTTTCTGGCCCAAAGGGTGAATCGGGACGGAGCGGTTTGAAGAGCTCTTCTGACAACGAATTCGGGGATTTTTACGATTTGCGTTTTTTCATCGACTAAACAGCCGTTTTCTTTGAAAACAGCTCTGGCGTTTTCGTCAGAAACCTGAATACCCGGGTCGCTGAGGACATCCATTGTTGCTTCATGGATGGCTTTTAACTCATCCTGAGAGAAAAGCTCGAATTCAATACCGTTGATTGATTTCGTAGCTGCGAATGCATTACATTTTGACATTTTTTTAGCCTCTGTTTATTCTTTTCTGTTTATTTTTTCTGTTTAATTTTAGATAAAAACGCGCAGATTGGTGCGTGTTTATAAACTGAATTATATTTCATTCGAAATATTGCCTGAAAAATCAACAACCACAGCTAACAGGTTGATCATTTTCGCTTCCGAAAGAAGCAAACCAAGGCTGCAGTTTTTTTGATTGACTTGTTCGGTCTGACACAAATTTCATGCAAAGAGCGGCAAACAGGCGCCGCTTCAATATTTTATCGTTTTTATCGTTTTTAGCGTTTTAGCGTTTTTATCGGATTTTAACGGATTTGCGCGGTTTTTCGCGAGTGGGCGCTGAATTGCGTTGTTTCTCGCGAATGAGCGCGAATAAGCATAAGCAATTCTCGCGCAAATCCAAAAGTTTTCCGATGTTGCTGTTTCAGTTGTTTACTGTTACTGTTTCAGTTGTTTACTGTTACTGTTTCAGTTGTTCACTGTTACTGTTTCAGTTGATTTCTGAAGACGTCACAGCAGTTGATTTTTGTATCCAGAACTTTCTCGATGTTCATTTTTGCGGCAATGCCTTTCGGGGCGCCGGGGACGGATGTGATGACACCGATGCCGAGTTCTTCTCTGACGTCTCTCATGGCGTATTCGTCAGCCAAGTCGAAGGGGTCGACGCCGACTTTTTTGGCGACGTATTCTTTGGCTTCCTTGATTCTCATATTCTTGGAAAGCTGCATACGGGCTACGAGGTCGCCGCCCGCGCGAAGGCCGGTCATTCCGGATGCCATGATGTGGGAGATCGGCATGCCGAGCGGGTCACCGACACCGATCTATATGCCGTCGATTCCGGTCATTTCAACCATGGCTTTACTGGCGCGCGTCACGGCGTCGATTGGGGGCGTTTCAAGCATCGGGATGCCGCCGACGCCCATTCCCATATCGACATGGAGCGGGATGTTTGAGATTTTGGACACTTCTTTGGTGAAGGTGATCGCGCGCGCTAAGTTCCACGGGAAGGAACGGCTGGTGTTTGTGTTTACGACGGGGCCGAAGACGTTGGCACCCGCTTTTTCGACAAGTCCGATTTGCTGGTGGGGCCAAAGGCCGGCGAGTATTTTTCCTTCAAATTCAAGCATGCCGTGCATACCGATGATGCTTTCGCCCGCCATGCCGACTTCAATGTACATGTCGGGGAATTCTTCGCGAAGCGCTTTCACGGCGTTAAGGGTCGCGTAAGCGTCAGCATCACCTGCGGCGGCTGTTGTGTCTAAGTTGACGCCGTCGGCGCCGGATGCCATTAATTTTTGCATGATCCAGACAATGTCGCGGGTTAAGTGTTCCGCTGAGTGTTCCATGGACGCGAAGGCTTCGTCGAGTTTGAAGGCTTTGAGCAAGTCTCCCGGGTTTTCAAACGGGCCGTCGGGCGTGTAGTAGAGGCCCATGTTCGGCATGGCGCCGTAAAAGAGCGGAACAATCATGTTCTGCTGAGCGACTTCCATCATTTGGCATTCGTTGGAAACGATTGGTTTGACGGGTTTGAAACTGTAGTCGATGTGGCCGAGTTCCATGGTGTCGGCGCCGAATGCTCGCTCGTGCATCATCATGCCGACAAGGCGGCTGGAAGGGATGCCGACGCCGCTGTTGCCTTGGTCGCCGTCTAAACGAATTGTGCCGATGTCGTGCGTGACAGGAACTTCCATGCCGAATTCGACGGCAACGGCTTTTCCGGGCATGATACAAATTTCAATAATCTTGTCGATTTCGTCGGCGGAGAGGTCGGGAACTAAGCCGTAGTCAACCGCGTTGCCGGCGCCGGCAATCGCTTCTTCTTTAATTTTGTCTTTTGACATAGAAACGCGTTTGCCGTCACCCATTCTTAAATAATATTCAGTTGCCATAATTATCCCTCAAATAATTACAATAAATTACAATAGAATTCATAAATTCATCAGAATTCAATTAATTACAATAAGAGCGCTTTTGCTTTTTCCACTGCTTCCGTCGCGTTTTCCGCGTAGCAGTCCGCGCCGATTTTTTCAGCCCATGCGGTTGTCGCGGGCGCGCCGCCGACCATGACTTTGACTTTGTCTCTCAGGCCGTTGGCTTTGAGGAGTTCGATAACGTCTCTTTGGCCGTTGAGGGTTGTTGTCATTAATGCGGACAATCCGACCATGTCGGCGTTGTATTCTTTGACGGCTTCAATGAATTTTGCGATTGGGACATCTCTGCCCAGGTCATGGACTTCAAAACCTGAGGATTGGAGCATTGTAGAAACGATAGATTTACCGATGTCGTGAACGTCGCCTTCAACGGTTCCGTTGATGATGACTTTTTTAATTGTCGCGCCGGCTTCTCCCATGTCAAGGGTCTCAACGGCCTTTTGCATACCGTTTGCCGCCATCATGACGTGGGGAAGGAAGAGTTTTCCTCTTTCAAATTGGTCTCCGACTTCTGTCATTCCTGCCGCGAGGCCGTCAATGATTTCTCCGCTCGGCATGCCGGCGTCAACGGCGCTTTTGACCGCTGCCATAATGACGTCTGCTTTGCAGGAAAGCATTGCCTTTTTTAATTCATCTAAAACGATTTGTTTGTCCATAATATCTACTCCGTAAAAATTGATTTTTCCAAAAATTTCATCTTTTTTTTAACGTTTTTGGAGGAATAGGTTTTCAATTTGATGCAAAATCATATGCATCCCCCCATGTACAATCCGAAAACCCCCTGAAAAAATAATTGTACGAATTTTCAAAGGATTAGAATATATATAGACTAAACCTTTTTGAGTTTCGTTTATTGAGAAAAAAATCATGCTGCATTGACAATTTCCGAGAACATTTTCTCATTACAAAAGCTTTGTAATTTTCAAACGAGGAGACGATATTATGACCCCAAAGGATTTTGTTATTCACAGCGTCATATTCAAAACCTATTATACAAAATTTCAAGGACCGGAATCTCTGATTTAAATTTCCGCCTCTTCTTTGTGATTTTTAAGTTTCGGTTGTTTGATATTCAGCCATTCCCGCCTGTACGGAATCAATCAAACCGAAACATCGTTTTTCTTGATTATCTCAAACCCAAACGCCCCTTTTTAAAAAAATAAAAAATGAGGTTTTTGAAAAAACGGCGTTTCATTTTCCGATATCAGAAAAATGATGTTTCATTTTTTCAAATAATTGAAAAAAGTTTCACTTCAATTCGCTTCACTTTGTTTCAATTCACTTAAACATGAAATAAAAAAAAGGACGGGCGCCAAAGGATTTCTTCATCCTTTCGCGCATCCCGCGATTGTAATTTGTTTAATCGGATTCGATTCTCGGGGCGAGCAGGAATGTCACATGGCAGGCATTCGGAGAAACGTCAAATTCGATTAAGATCGGGAAGTCACAGCCAACGGAAAGCGTCACTTCGCCGGCTTTGCCCGCGGATTTGACGATGTCGAGCAAATAGTCCAGTGAGAACAAGGAGTTGGCTTCGCCGGCTTTCAGATCAATTAACTGGTCTGTGCCCATTTCCAAGCGAACTTGGTCGGTGTCGCCTTTGGCTTCCATAAAGAAAATGTCACCCGTAACGCCGAGTGTCATGTGGTCGCTGACTTTTTCGGCGGCTTTGACGGCGCGCCTCAAATCCTGACCGTTTAAAACAACGCGGGCAGGGAGGTCAAGCTGCGGCACTCTGGGCTCGGAGCGAATCGTGGACGGGTCCAAAAGGGACAAGGTGTAGGACAAGCCGCCGAAGTTCAGGTGAAGCTTCTGTGAGGCGGTATTGAGTTCCATGTCAACCATTGTCTTTTTCTCGACAATGCCGAGGATGTCGTTAAGTTTAACCAAATCAACGCCGATTTCGGTTTCATCCGCCTGATAGCTTTCAAACGAAGAAGCTTTTAAGTCAAAAATGACCATGGCGACGTTCGCAGCGTCAACGGCTTTAACGGAAATGCCGTCCGATTTAATTTTCAAACGAACTTCACTGACAATGACGGACAGCGCCGTGATGGAATCCCGAAGAAGATCAATATCGATTGAGGCTTTAAGCATAAAAATCACTTTTCATTTTGTAATAAATTTATAATCCGGAGTCACTCGTCATAAATTAATTCGTTATCAATTAAATTCTCTTACGGTTAATTAAGATTGCGAATGTGAGAGAATAATAAGTGAATTATATGTGAATTATAAGTGAATTAATAAATGAATTTTTGAGTGAACATGATGTGAACTATGTGAACTAAATAAATGAACTTTGGATGTTACAATTGCATCCAAATATAAATATTTAATATTCGTTTTGAACGTTTTTTTTAAAAATGCCGGCCGAATCGAATAACAATCTTCAGCCGAAGATAATCTTCAGTTGAAGATCATCTTCAGTCGTACTCTCTCCATGTGAAAGCGCATTTGGTGCACTTGAAGAAACGGGTTTCGGATTCGTCGGCCGAACGCAATTGGCGAAGCCACCAATAAGCGGTTCTGTTTCGGCATTCGGGGCACATGACATCCGTTTTCGGGAGGCCTTCTTCGATGTCGCCTTCTAAAACAATGACATCGCGTTCCTGTATTTCGGTCTTGAAGACGGTGTTGGATGATTCATTCGCCGCGCTGACGCAGCCGCATTTTTTACATTTGTATTCAGTGCCGGCAGGCATCATCATACTTTTACATTTAGGACAAAATTGCATTATTCTCACTTTTTTATTTGGAAATTGGAAATTTGAATTTGAAATAAATTTGAAATAAACTTGAAATTGAACTCGAAATTGAATTTGGAATTGAATTTGGAATAAACTTGAAATTGAACTCGAAATTGAATTTGGAATTGAATTTGGAGTTGAATGGAGTTGAATGGAGTTGAATAGAGTTGAATGGAGTTGAATGGAGTTGAATGGGGTTGAATGGAGTTGAATGGGGTTGAATGGGGTTGAATGGGGTTGAATTTGAAATAGATTCGATGGATTTGAAATTATATTCATCCTTCGTTAAAAACAGCAAACCCCCCACCACATTCAATGATATGAAAAAAGCGGAAAAGACGCTGCCACTTATTTTAACAAAAACGGATTAAAAATAATTAATAGTTAACAATGCACATTCATGATATAACCGTTTCTATCTGAAAACCTTTTTGAGAAAACCGTGTCGTCGTTTTCGGTGCCGGTCGTTGCTTTTGTGGGTTTTGCCTTTTTGTTTTGCTTTTTTGTTTTGTTTTTTTGTTTTGTTTTTTTGTTTTGTTTTTTTGTTTTTTTTTTGTTTTTTTTTGCTTTTTTTTGCTTTTTTGTTTTATCAGCTCTTTATCGGCGGCAAATAAGGCCG
>WRCE01000016.1 GCA_009784005.1 Candidatus Methanimicrococcus labiotermitis | reverse complement strand
GTCTGCGTTATTACGCCTGACCGGCCTTCCGTCTGCGGAACGATCAACTGGTTTGAAGCAAGAGCCGCCTGCCTTTCAAATCCCGACGGACCGGTTTTTGAGATCGAAAAAGGTGAGCTGATTGACGCAAAAAGCGGAGAGTATTCGGGCGTATCAGTGGCGGTTGTCGCAGGAAGCGGCGGCGAAAACAATCGCATTCTTCTATATTCCCTAACGGAAGCCCCGCACACGACCGGATCTGTCTTTGACATCATCGCCTTCGTCATTCCCGAAACCGGCGGCATCGGCTTAATCGACAGAGCGTCAAAAGCGCCATCTGTTAACGGCATGACCTTCAATGAAATGGAAATTTTCACAGGATACGGTCAACAAATCCCCGGCTTCGCCGGCATCGGCGAAACATACATGCTGTCTGAAAAGTTCCTTCAAAAAGAAGGAGGCTGGGAAAACATCGTTTGGATATCCCAATCTCTGAAAGAGAAGACAATTAAAAAAATCCAAGCATCAAACCCCGAAAAATATGAAAAACTGCTGAACACAATTTCGAAAATCCCATCAGAAAACGATGCGCTGAATGTAAATGAACTTCTGAATCGGATCCAAACGACAAAGGCGCAGTGAAACGTCAACAGTGGCGGTAGTAGTGGCGGCGGCAGCAGTGGCGGCGGCAGTGCCCCCGTTCGCGAAGCGAACGGCTGTTTAAAAAAAAAGCAGATGCATGTAGAAAGTGCTTGATGGCAGGTGGCAGCAGTATTGACGGTAGCATTGGCAGCAGCATTGACGGCAGCAATGGCAGCAGCATTGACAGCAGCATTGACGGCAGCAATGGCAGCAGCATTGGCAGCAGCAGTGGCAGCACTTTACAGCATTCCATATGCATCTGCTTTTTTTTTAAACAGCCGTTCGCTTCGCGAACGGGGGCACAGCTACCTTACCGGCAGCAGCAGTGGCAGCAGTGACGGCAGTGAACACTAACAGACACAGTAGCAGCAACTTCAGCACTGAAACGTAAATTCTAACACTGAAACATTAAAATGAAGCATTAACACTGAAACATTAAAATGAAGCATTAACACTGAAACATTAAATATGAAGCATTAACACTGAAACATTAAAATGAAGCATTAACACTGAAACATTAAATAACAAACAAAGATATTGATAACAAAATCATGACCCGCATAAAATATTCCGATTTGGAAAAACTGCTGGCATCTCTTCAAGCCGACGGCCGGGCGAAAGAGATTCAATTGCCGGAAATTCTCGCAGGCGCAAAAGGAAAAGACAGCGCCTGTCTTCTGTCCTGTATTTCACAAACAGCGGCGGCTCTCGGCTGTCAAACGGATTCGGAATTGGAAGGACTCATTCGCGAGGCGAAAATCAAAAGTGTTTCAAAATCCGTGATCCCGTCCCGCTTCAATGTTTCCGGTTTTGAAAAATTCACCCTTCCTATTCAGGAAGTCACTCTCGGCGCCGGCAAAAAGGATGGCGGGAGCCGGAAAAACACAATTACGCTCGGCGGCGAAAAAACAATGCCTTACTTTTTCGGCGCAAGCATGCCGAACAAAAATCGTGTCGCCATGGATGTTTTTGACATGCCGGTCGGTCTGGCGAAGTCTGTTCGTTCCAATTATGAAGACGTATTGGATGACCCTGCCGCGTGGGCAAAAAAGGCGGTGAACGAATTCGGCGCCGACATGATTACCATTCATCTCATCTCAACCGACCCCAACATTAAAGATACGCCGGCGAAAGAAGCGGCAAAAACCGTTGAAAACATCCTGCAAGCCGTCGACGTCCCAATCGTGATTGGCGGCAGCGGCAACCCGAAGAAAGACCCGGAAGTTTTGGAAAAAGCGGCTGAGGCGGCGGCAGGCGAACGCGTCTTAATCGCCTCGGCGAACTTGAACATGGATTATAAACGCATCGGGGAAGCGGCAAAAGAACACGGCCACGTGATTTTGTCATGGACGCAGATGGATATCAATGCGCAAAAAGAACTGAACCGCAAACTGTTTCGCCAGTGCGGCGTTTCTTCTGACAGCCTGATCATGGACCCGACAACAGCCGCGCTCGGCTACGGCTTAGATTACGCTTACTCCAACATGGAAAGAATCAGAATGGCGGGCCTTTCCGGTGACAAAGAACTGGCATTTCCGCTCTCATCAGGAACAACAAACGCCTGGGGCGCCCGCGAGGCTTGGATGATTGAATCACCAATTCAAGAGGACACAAGCTGGGGCGACCGCGAATACCGCGGCCCGATTTGGGAAATCATAACGGGAATGACGCTGGCGCTTGCCGGAAACGATTTATTCATGATGATGCACCCCAAAGCCGTTCAATTCTTAAAAGAAATCACGGCAATACTTTCCGTTTCTTCCGATTCCTCCGACTCTTCCGACTCTTCCGATTCATCGGCTAATGATAACTCCGCCGCAAATTCTGCCGCAAACACCGCCGCAAATCCCGACGTTTACGACGACTGGCTGACGGAGGTGTACTGAAAATGGCAAAAATCGTCAGCCCCTTAGAGATTTATTCGTATCTGCCGGATGATTGCGAAACGCTGTTTCAGGCGTCCAAAATGGCCGTTGCGGCGCAGCTTGCCGGCCGGAAATTGAAAATCAAGGATATCCGCGGCGTTTATGAAAAATTGCCGTCGGCATTCATGGAAAAATACGAAAAACTGGAAGAACTTTTAAGACCGGCGATCGCGGAAATAGAAATCGGAACCGGCGATAAAAAAGTCATCATCGGCGGCGACGACGTGATGTTCCGCCACACACTTTCATTTTACAACAAACCGCCGATTGCGGCGGATGTCTGGGACACGATGACCGATGCGGAACTTCTGACTCGGCTTGAAAAAATAACAACATTTCGCAAATTCTATGTCGGCGCTTTCCTTTACTTAGACATGGTCGCCGTTCGCTCGGTGTCGGGAAATCCCGAAACATTTCAAAAATGCGTCGAAAAAGTGATACAAAACTGTGACATGCCATTGATTTTGTGTACAAAAAATCCAAAAATCATGAAAAGCGGACTCAAAAGCGCCGCCGGCAAAAATCCATTGATGTACGCCTGCGACACCGCCAACCGCGAAGAAATGACAAAACTGGCGATAGAATACGACGCCCCCATCGTCGTCAGCGGCAGCGGGGATTTGGACACGCTCAAAACGTTGGCCGTCACGCTTCAAAACGACGGCGTTGACAAAATCGTCCTTGACCCCGGCATGCCGGCATGGGGCGCGGACTTCAAGAAAGTGTTCCAAAACTTTATCAAAATCAGAAAAGCCGGCATAGACGGCGACAAAGAACTTGCTTTCCCGCTGATTGCGCTGCCGATTGCGGCAAGAACAACGGGTCTCGGAACGGGCGGCGCGGGCGGCGCGGGCGAAACGGGAGGCGTGGGCGAAACGGGTGGCGCGGGCGGAATGGGCGGCGCTGGCGGAATGGGCGGCGCTGGCGGAACGGGCGGCGCGAGCGAAACGGGTGGCGCGGGCGGAATGGGCGGCGCGAGCGAAACGGGCAGTCAAAAGGAGAAGCTGTCGCCGGAAATTATCGCCGGCTATCACGAAACAATGGCGGCATCCGCTTTGACGGTTCGCTACGCCGATATCATGATTATTCACGGTTTGGAAGCGCACGAACTTTTGCCGCTGGTTCATGCCGCCGATACGATTTACACCGACCCGCGAACACCGTCGGCGGTGGAACCGAAACTCTACAAAATCGGTCAACCCGGCCCCGAGTCGCCCGTCTTATTCACAACAAACTTCGCGCTGACATACTATACAGTGGAAAGCGATTTGTCGTCAGCCGGATTCAACGGCTACTTACTCGCCGTCAACACAGGCGGCCTCGGCGTTGAAGCGGCCGTCGCCGGCGGACAGCTGACCGCTGAAGCGGTTCAAAAAGAATTCGAGGACGCGGCGTTTGACATAAAAACCGAAACGAAACACAATACGCTGATTTTGCCGGGGTTGGCGGCGCGCCTTCAAAATGAGATTGAAAAGAAAATGAAAGTCACGGCGATGGTCGGGCCGATGGATTCGGGAAGGCTTGCCAAATGGCTGGAAGAGAACTGGGCGCCGGATAAAGAAAAAAACGGCAGGTGAATAAACAATCATGATTCAAAATACTAATCAAACGGAACAAAAAGACCCGGTCAAAAAGAAGCCTGAGAAACAGGAGAAGCCGGCGAAACAGGAGAAGCCTGTGAAACAGGTGAAGCCTGAAAAACCGGAGAAAACGGGCCGGGAAGCCGCCGCAATGACTGTTTGCCCCGAGTGCGGCAAAAACACCGAAAAGACGGTTAGAAACGTCTGCCCCGAGTGTTTCGGCAAGAAATTGAATGTCTTTGAATTGCCGCCGGTGCTTCACGCCCGCGTCTGCCCGCGCTGCGGCTCCCACTATTACAAAAGCAAATGGGAAGACATGGGGACGCCCGAAGAAGTGGCAGTGCTGACGGCGGAAGAAAACATCGGCGTCGCCGACATTTTGACAAACGTCTCTGTCGGCATGCACGCTCACCCCAGGTCGCCTTATATTTTCGATGTTTTGGTTGACGTCAAAGGCGAAGTCGACGGCGTGACGTATGACAAAGATTCAAAGACGGAAGTCAGAGTCAAGCGCGAAGCCTGCGACATGTGCAGCCGCCGCGCCGGCGGATACTTTGAAGGCATCATTCAAATTCGCGCAAACAACAGGACGATTACAAAAGAAGAAGTGGTACAGTGCTTGAAACTTGTTGAAGAAACCATGCTGGTCCAGCTGAAAAAAGGAGATAAGCTGGCGTTTGTCACAGACACGATCACGTTCAAAGACGGCGCCGACGTTTACATCGGGTCATCGAAAGCGGGGCGGCATGTCTGTAAGCACATCATTGAATCAAAAGGCGGAACAATGGCCGAATCATACACGCTTGCCGGCATGAAAGACGGGCGGGATGTTTATCGGACAACCTTTGCCATGAAACTTCCTGAATTCAAAAAGGACGACGTTGTTTATTTCGAAGACAAAGTCATTGAAATCAAAAACTGCGGAAAGCGCGTCACGGGCATCAACCTGATGAATTCATCCAACTTCTTCATCGACATCGAACATTTCAAAAACGCCAAACTTCTCGGCAACACGGCGGACGCAAAAGATGCCGTCTTGGTGGCGGTCGAAGAAAACGGCATACAAATACTGGATCCCGAAACGTTTGAAACCGTCACAATCAAAAAACCGATGCTGTTCAGCGCGCTCCCGGGAAGCGAAATCAAAGTTTTCAAAACCGAATACGGCATTTTCGCGCTGTGATATAAAGGAAAAATATAAAAGTTAAAACAGCACAAAGCCATTCTAATAATGACAACATATAAACATAATAAATAAGAAGATGTTTGTAAAAACATTGATTGTACTGATTGCATTGATTGTACTGATTGCATTGATTGTATTGATTGAAAAACGAAGGCGGAAAAATGAAACCCGCCGAAACTGTAATTAAACCGGAGAGGGAACTGATTTGATAAATTTAGACGATCCTTTGATTCACGGCTATCTTTTGCGCTTAATCGGCGAAGACGGCATCACATTGATTCGAGACATGCCGGCGGGCGATGTGACGGATGAAGAAATCTGCAACGCTTTGAATCCGTTGAGAACGATTTCAAAAGAAGCGGAAGACAAAGTCAAGAAACTGAAAACCGAAATCAAAACGGTAAAAGAAAAAGGCGAAGAGACGAAGAAGCTTGAAAAAGAGCTGACCGCCGCCGAGAAAGAACTTGAGAAAGCGAAAGAAAACGGCGTCGGCGAAAAAGAAATCACGCTGAACACCGTTCGTAAAATCTTATTTATTCTTTATGAAAACAAATTCACCATCTGCCACAGAGAAAGAGACGCCAACAGCGGCTGGCTGACATTCCGCTGGCAGATCAAGATGGACGGCATTTACCACCAGATTGAAAGAGAAAAGAAAAAACTGTACAGAAATCTGGTAAAGCGCAAGGAGTACGAAGACGACAGCATCTTCTACGTTTGCCCTCAAAACTGTCTCCGCTTCGTTTTCGACGAAGCGACAGAAACGGAATTCCTCTGCCCCCTGTGCGGCGAAGATTTGGTCTTCCAAGACAACGAAACGTTCAAGCGCCTTTTGGACACCAGAATTGAAGAATTCGCGGAATCGAAATAACTTCGATTCCCTTCATTTTCCTTTCATTATTCATTACATCATTCCATTCGTTATTCCTTTCATTATTCATTCCATTATTCATTCCATTTATTCCTTTATTTTTTAACCGAACATCAACTCGCCCTCGTGATTTTTATGATTTCAAAAGAAGAAGCGGTCAGCATTTTGAGGGCAGAAGGCTGCGATGACAAAGTCATTTCGCACTGCCTTTTGGTTTCACAAGTCGCCGTCAAACTCGCCGAAAAGAACAAAGCGATGGGCCGTGACGTTGACATCGCCCTCGCCGAAATCGGCGGAATTCTCCACGACTTGGGACGCGCGCGGACGCACGACATGGACCACGCCATCATCGGCGTAACGCTCGCGGAAAAACACGGCGTTGATAAACCGGTTTTGGAAATCATAAAAAAACACATCGGCGCCGGTCTCACGCCGGAAGAGGCGGATTACTTCGGCCTCCCGAAAGATGATTACATGCCGCGGACATGGGAAGAAAAAATAGTTGCCCACGCCGATAATTTGGTGAAAGGCACACAAGTGATCACACTCAAGAAAAGAAACAAAATCCTAAAAGAACGCGGCGCGGACAAAGAGCAGCGGCAGCGGATCAAAGATTTGGCGAATGAAGTCGACCCGAATGAGTCGGATGAGCCGGATGACTTTGATGATGAAACGCTTTGAAGCGGCCTGAATCGGCCTAACTAGACCCGAAGCGGCCTGAAGCGGCCTGAAGCGGCCTGAAGCGGCCTGAAGCGGCCTGAAGCAGCTTGAAGTGAATTGAAGCAGTCTGAGGCGGCTTGAAGCGTTCGTCTTAATGGAAAAACCGCCTAAAAGGGTCTGAAAGGGCCTAAAAGGAGACAGAATGATTCGGGGTAAGCTAAAAAGGACAAAATAATTGGAATCATCCGAAGGAAAATTTAATATACATCAAACACGATTGAGTAATAAATCATTTATATAAAGCCGATTCAAAGATGTTTTTTTGTAATCGGTTCGCTTGTTTCTGAAAATTTAAGTTCCGGCTTTGAAATTATATAACAAAAGCCGATTAAGCCTTCGAAGGCCGAATTATTTTCAAGTTCTTAAATCGTTTAAAAATCCGTATTTAAAAAACTGTGGGACACAAGCGCCGCCGTTTCGGCAAACTGAATCATTCCTCATTGAATAAAGAAGGAAATTATTTTTACGGTATTCAATAAGGACAGTGAGCGGAAGAGACTGTAAAAGTCAGGCTTATTTATCAATTCAAAAATTGATCTCCAAATTGATCTCCCAATAAATCTTCAAATTAATCATTATTAATCGATTAAAATTAATCTTCAAATTGATTTTCAAATAAATCATCAAATTATTCAATTTATTCAATTCAAAAATTAAACAAAAACAAAATGGGTCAAAAACTATGGAACAACAAGTTTTAAAAGGAACAACGACTGTCGGCGTGGTCTGTGCTGACGGCATCGTGCTCGCCAGCGAAAGAAGAGCCACCATGGGCCACTTTATCGCCAGCCGAGAGGCAAAGAAAGTCTACAAAATCGGCGACACGGTCGGCTTAACCATTGCCGGTTCCGTCGGCGACGCCCAGCAGATTGTCCGCTACATGACGGTCGAATCCAAGCTCTACGAAATGAGACGCAAAGAATCCGTGACAATCAAAGGTCTGACGACCATGCTTTCCAACGTCTTGAACTCAAATCGGTACTACCCGTATTCCGTCCAGCTGCTCATCGGCGGCGTTGACAAAAACGGACCCGGCCTGTATTCCTTAGACGCCATGGGCGGCATGATTGAGGAAACAAAAGCGGTTTCGACCGGCTCCGGTTCTCCGATTGCTTACGGTGTTTTGGAAGACAACTACACCGAAGGAATGAACGTGGACGAAGGAGCGGAATTGGCTATCCGCGCGCTTCACAACGCGATGAAAAGAGACGCCGCCTCAGGCGATGCTATCAGCGTTGTTAAAATCAGAAACGGCACGTTCGCCAGAATGGATGACGAAGAAGTCAAAAAATACAGAAAAAGCCTGAACTGATTCGGCTTTTTGATTTTATTTTTCAAATTTAATTCACAAAATTCAGATTCTGATTTATTCATTAATGTTTCATATACATATAATTCGTTCAAATTTGATGACTGATGCTGACGCATCACGAAAATATTGATTTTTTGAGTTAATCAAAAGCATAGAACAGATTCATTTGCATTTGGCATTTGCATTCACATTTGCATTCGAATTTGCATTTGCATTCGAATTTGCAATTCGACATTTGCATTCGTCATTTGCAATTCGACATCTGCATTCAACATTTGCATTCAACATTTGCATTCAACAATTGTTTTTGGATACGTCATAAAATCATTTTTCTAATTAAGCCGCCACCGATTGGCTCAAAAATCAATAAGATAAAAAAATCATTTCATATTCATTTCATATTCATTTCAATAATTTCAATAATCATTTTAAAAAAGGAAGTAAAGAATGGCAATAGATGACGTTTTAGCAGACCTGCAAAACAAAATAGAAAAAAATTTGCCGGCAGGGGTTACAATTTCCGGCGTAAGCTTCGAGGGTCCGCAGCTGGTGCTTTACACAGAAGAGCCGAAGAAATTTGCCGATGACGGAAACATTATCAGGAATCTGGCAAAAGCGCTCCGTATCAGAATTGCGGTGCGTCCCGACCCGAAAGTGCTGGCTGAACCCGAACATTCGGTGTCCGTGATTCATAAAATCGTTCCGGCGGATTCCGTGATTTCAAACTGTTACTTTGACCCCGACTCAGGCGAAGTCATCATCGAAGCCGAAAAGCCCGGACTCGTTATCGGCAAGCACGGAGACACGCTCAGAGAAATAACAAAAGAAATCGGCTGGATCCCCAAAGTCGTCAGAACGCCGCCGATCAAATCTAAAACCGTTAAGAATGTCCGCGATTTCATGAGAAACAATCTCAAAGAAAGAAAAGAAATCCTTCGCTCCATCGGGCGAAAAATCCACCGCGAATGCACGCACACAGACCAATGGATTCGTTTAACTTCCTTGGGTGGCAGTATGGAAGTCGGCCGGAGCTGTTACCTTCTTTCAACGCCCGAATCCAAAATCATGATTGATTGCGGCGTCAACCTTGGCTCCGAAGACAAAACGCCTTATCTGTACGTTCCCGAAGTCAGTCACTTTGATGAACTTGACGCCGTTGTTTTGACACACGCCCACATGGACCACCAGGGCTTGATTCCCCTCTTGTACAAATACGGGTACGAAGGGCCGGTGTACTGTACGCCGCCGACCCGCGACATGACGGTTTTGCTCCAGCTGGACTACGTCGATATCGCATCCAAAGAAGGAAAGAAAGTACCGTATGACTCTTCTACGATTCAAAAAGAACTTCTTCACATGATTCCGCTGGACTATGAAGAAGTGACGGACATCGCGCCCGATATGAAATTAACGTTCCATAACGCCGGCCATATCATCGGCTCGGCCATCGCGCACTTCCACATCGGCGACGGCCTTCACAACATCGTATTCACCGGCGACTACAAGTACGAAAAAACACGTCTGTTCGACCCCGCCGTGAACAAGTTCCCGCGTGTCGAAACTGTCATCACCGAAGCCACATACGGCAACAACAACGGTTTTCAGACGCCTCTTAAAGACGCCGAAAGAAATTTGCAAAAAATTATCCGCGACACGATTAAACGCGGGGGCGCCGTCCTGATTCCGGCATTCGCCGTCGGCAGAAGTCAAGAAGTGATGATTGTTTTGGAAGAAGCGATTCGCAAAGGTTTCATTCCGAATGTGCCCGTTTATTTGGACGGCATGATTTGGGAAGCGACAGCCATTCACGCTACTCATCCCGAATATTTGAACAGCGAACTGAAAAAGCAGATTTTCCAAAAAGGCCAAAACCCGTTCTTATCAGAGTCTTTCCGTCAGGTTGACTCCAAAGAAATGCGTGAAAAGATTTTGGAAGAACCGCACCCGTGCGTTATTATCGCGACGTCGGGCATGATGACGGGCGGCCCCGTGATGAGCTATTTCAGCAAACTGGCTCCCGATGAGCGCAACTCGCTCGTTTTTGTCGGTTACCAAGCGGACGGTACAATCGGCCGCCGCATTCAGAAAGGATGGCAGGAAATATCAATGGGCAACAACACGACTGTGAAAGTGAACATGAATGTTGAGACGATTGACGGTTTCTCAGGCCATTCCGATGTCAAGCAGCTTCATGACTACATCCGCAAAATGCAGCCCAAGCCCGAAAAGATATTTACGGTCCACGGCGATGACAAGTCATGCATCGAGCTTTCCGAATCCATTCACAAGAAAGCCAGAATCGAATGCAAGCCGCTTGTCAACTTAGAAACATTCAGGATTTTGTAAAAAATTCTGATGTTCCCCTTTCATTTTCAGTGACTTTCATTTCAGTGACTTTCATTTTTTACAGCATTTATTTTTACAGCATTCATTTTTCACATCTTTTTATTCCGGAGTTTGATTTTTATGAAGAAGGAACTGAAAGTCATCCGCCCCGATGAAAGCGGATCATACAGCCGTTTTTTGACGGATGGCTGTTTACGCTGCCGGGAGGGCTCAAAAATGGTTCTTTTTGTTACAGGGCTCTGTGACAAAGATTGTTTTTTCTGTCCGCTTTCCGTTAACCGGAAAAACGCTGACGTTATTTTTGCAAACGAGCGGCCGGTTTATTCAGACGCCGACGTTTTATCTGAAGCGCGGCTGATGACGGCAAAGGGAACCGGCATAACCGGCGGCGAGCCGCTGCTGGAATTTGCAAAAGTCATTCATTACATTTCACTTCTGAAATCTGAATTCGGGAAAGAGCATCACATTCACATGTATACGTCAGAAGCCCCCGATGAGAACCAAATCCGGGATCTCGCGCAAGCCGGACTGGACGAGATACGTTTCCACCCGCCTTATGAAATGTGGGGCCGGCTGAATGAGTCGCCTTACCAAAAATCCATTTTGTCGGCATAGGAAAACGGTATTTGCGCCGGCCTTGAGATTCCCGCAATCGAGGGCGCCGCCGGCGTTGCCGTCTTCGCGAAAAACATCGGCTGCTTTTTGAATTTAAACGAACTGGAATTTTCCGATACAAACGCGGAAGAACTCAAAAAACGCGGTTATGTATTGGCCGACAATGAGTCGAACACTGTGCTCGGGTCGGCCGCCGTTGCGAAAGCCGCGTTTGATGCCGTTGATGCCGGTAATATCGGTAATGCCGGTAATATCGGTAATGCAGGTAGTTCGGGCGACGCCGGTAATATCGGTAATGCCGGTAGTTCGGGTGACGCAGGTGATGCAGGCGGAAAAATAAATTTCTGTTCGTCGCGTTACAAAGATACAATTCAGCTGCGCCTCCGCCTTCTCCGAACAGCTCAAACGACGGCGAGAGAATTTGACGAAATCACGGAAGACGGAACGGTCATTTACGGGCAAATCCGCGTGGCTGCCTCATTTTTAGAGAAATTCGCCGCTTTTTTAACAGAGATGGAATTGCCTAAGACTGCTTTTATTGCCGATACAAAAAAGAATACGATTGAAACCGCTTGCGGCATCGCAGAAGAGTTGGCGGAGATCTTCGCGGAGGAAGGGAGTGACGAATTCGGAGCGGTTGAAATCAGAATCATTGAAAGATATCCCTTTGAAAACGGATTTGTCGTCGGCAGCGAGCAAATTTACTAATATATAAAGGTTGCGCGTAAAAATATATAAAGGATGACTTTCTATAAGGGTTAGATTTGACGGCATGTGCTTGGAATAATGTACTGAATATTGTACTAAACCATGTACGAAATCATGTGCAAACAATGTACTGAATCTGTACTGAATCAGTATTGAATCATGTACACTGAATATTGCACTAAATATCGTGCATAAAATATATTCATGTTAAATACAAGCGCGTGCAAGTAAACAAAACACAAAAACGAAACACAAAAAACGATTATAAAAACGGATACGAAAATTATCAGGAGTTATAATTTTCAAAAAAGCAGCAGATTCAAAACGGTTTTTCAAAAAATGTTTTTGAAAAAAATAGAAAATGCTGCGTCAGTGCGTGTGTGCGGTCATGCCTATTGTGACTTCATCGAAATTCAATGAACGGCAGAGATGCACGCGCTCCTGCAAAATTTACACGGTACACGGAAAAAATAATCGGGGTGTCAGGGCTGCAAGCAACAGAAGATAAAGTCAAAGAAAGGCTTGAAAAATACCTTTCAAGAGATGAAAACGGGATACGGAAAATAGTATTAAACTTATTCATATCGGGCAATAAATTTACGACCAGCGATGTTTACAAGCATCTTGAGCAAGAGAGCTGTGAAGTCAGCTACAGAGGCGTTTCCGCCATGGTCGGTTTAATGAATACGAGACTCGGCATTTTAAGCATTAATGTGACCGGCGATCATAACATTTATTCATTGAAGGACGACTACAAACCGGTCGTCGAATCCATGTTAGTCCATACCGCTCAATAATTCGAACAAACCTTCTTCCCTTTGGTTTACGGTCGCAAATTTCTTTTGCCGCTCATTAAAGCCGGATGTGTTTGAAAAGACACCTTCGGTTACTGTCTTTTTTTATAGAGTGGCTGCGGTCCTTTCCAAACACGGAAGAAGAATTAATCGTTATTCGTTTTTGAAACGAGAGCTTGTTTTCGTATTCGTTTCCGAGGCGATAGCCGGATTTCGTATCCGTTTTTGAAACGATAGCCGGATTTCGTATTCGTTTTTGAAACGATAGCCGGATTTCGTATTCGTTTTTGAAACGAGAGCGGGATTTATCATATCATTTAATATGCGAAGAGAGGCATCGCCGCCTCCTTGCAAACGCAAAATAGCATCCGAACCGATATGATAATTGCCGCCGAAACGAAGCGGCAGCAATAATTATTAAATACATCGCGTCCGTAAAAGCGGGTATGCCGTTTCTTCAAGGGAAAAAAAATCCGAGAATATTTCTCCGACTCAACGGAAACGTTCCGGAACACATTGCTTTTATTATGGACGGCAATCGCCGCTTCGCGCAAAAAAACGGCAAGGACGCGGCTTGGGGCCACCGGATGGGAACGGGTGCAATGGAAAGCATTCTCCATTGGACCTATCTGGCAAAAATCAAACATATCACGATTTACGCTTTTTCAACAGAGAATTTCAAGCGCGGTCGGTCTGAAGTCGAAAGTATTTTCGAGCTTTTGGAACAAATGCTCTTTAAGATTTCAAACGACGAGAAGATTCTGAAAAAGAAAATCAATATCAGACTGATCGGCGAAACGGACATGCTTCCCGAAAAAACGATTGCCGCCTTCAAGGAGTTAGAGGAAAAAACGTCGGCGAATGATAAAATGTATCTGAACGTAGCCGCCGCCTACGGCGGACGAAACGACATTGCTCAAGCGTTCCGAAAAATTGCCGAAAAGGCTGTCGGCGACAACGGCACAGACATCGAAAACAGAGAATGCGTCAATGATTTTGACATAACGAACGATGAAATTTCAAAATACTTATTCCCCTATTCTGACAAAATCGTACCTGACGTTGACTTTATGATCCGGACCGGCGAAGAGCGCAGAACATCCAATTTCTTGCCGTGGCAGGCGAACGGAAACAACGCCGTCGTTTACTTTTACAGCAAATACTGGCCGGAATTCACGTTTAAAGACTTATTTTACCTCCTTCGAAAATATCAGAAAATCGAGGAGGAAATAAGGGTAAAAGAGTTGAAGCGAGCGGAAAAAATAAACGCTTTTTTAGAGCGGAGAAAATGATTTGCGAATAAATCGCATCTCATTGACTCTTTCTCTTGAGAATAAGATCAAAATATTCCATAGCTTCCTGTTTTTCTTCATCACTTAAAGATTTGCGCATGTAAATGTCGAAAAAGTATGGGGGAGCATCTTTATATCGCTCTTTGACTTGTTCCAGCATATATTCCATTGGGAAAACATCTTTGAAAGTTTTGTGTATTTTCTCTTCCATATTAATCACATTTACCGTTGAATATTTTACGTTGAATATTTTATTATCTGTTTCTGTCGTTATCATTTATAAAATTTTGCTGTGTAGTGGGGATTCAGCTCCGAATCGAAATAAAACTTTCTTTTGACCCAAATAAATCCTTCTGATTTTGTAATGACGGCAACATCGATTGGTCCTCCCACTGTTTCAACCTCATTTGTGATTTTGAGTCTGAATGAAGACAAATTGATTAGAGATTCTGCCATCATTGCTAATTCTGTTTTTGACATACTGCTTACCGCTCTGTAGACAGGAGCAACGAAAACGGCACTTGGGTAGCCCCTTATGTCTTTCAATATCTCATCTGCCGCATCAGAGCATTTCGTTTTAAGAATATTCTGAATATACTTTTCAAATCCCTGATTCATTCCGAAAATAAAGGAATCAATCGTTTCTCTCTGTGCATAAGCTAAAATTTGGGGTGACTTGGCACAATCTATTATTTCCTCAGATAAACCGGCTAATTTGTTCCCCAAAACTCTCTCAACGACCATTGAAATTGTTTTTGGAATAAAATCCTTTTTGCCAAAGCCTGAAATAACGACTCCTGAAACATACATCCTTATCATTCTATTGAAAAATGCCCTGTTGACTTCTTTTATTAAATCCTTTATCTCATCATACATCTGTTCGTAGACGATGAAACCGACATGATCAAGTTCGTGTTCTAAATGGTCCAATATTTCATCGAAATTGTTTTGATATTCTATATCATTTGATATGATGTCGATGTAATCTGATAATTTCTCTCGAATAATATTTACATCTTCCTTTCTTAAAAAAACGGCATCGGAATCTGTTAAATTGTCGGAATGACCATCGCGTTGTTTCAAATTTTTCATTACATATTCCAGCAAAATACGATGATGATTTTCTAACTCGGCCATTGCTGATTCCATTTGTTTTCTTCGGTCAAACATTTCGTTGTTTTCCAGAAAATCTATGAAATAACTTTCAAATTCTTCCAAAGTGTCAAATTCTTTGCCCTTGACTCTTTCTCTCAGCGTATGAATGATTGTTTCCCAAGGCAGCCCCATGAAATATGAGGAGTTGTAAATCATGATGCCGATTGAATGTTCGTATGAAAGAGCGAACAGCTTATTCATCGTCGGAGTTGTTTTACTGCCAGTAAGAGTTTTTATCGTTCCTGCGCTGTCCGCCGCTAAAGCGACAGCGTTCCTGTTCATTAACACAATTTCAGCGGTCATGATTCCCTTTTCTCCATTTGTAATTATCGGATGACCGCTTTTCAGGCTTCTTGGTATAAAATATCTGTTTTTTGTGTATAAAGAAAAAGTATTTATTCTGCCCTACGCCGATGACTGAATATCGTATGCCGAATACAGTTTACCGGACACATTTTACCGAACACATTTTACCGAATACAGCTTACAGAATACATTTTTGCCGTATAACCAAAGAAAAACAAAGCACTTCAAAGCACTTCAAAACGCTTCAAACCCCGTTTTCAGTGCGCTGCGTAAATAAACCTTTATATAGAAGCATCCCTCTATTTATTTATTCTTAGAATAATAATACATGTTGTCTTTTTTCAATAAGCCACGCGAAAAATCAGAACATGCTTCTTCCGACTTTCAATTGATTTTAACGAAATTACTTTTAACTAATCCGAATAGGACGAACTTTATTGCCGGCAGGCAGGCAGGTATTATCCATGGTTGATGTCAAACTGGAACTTGAATTGCTCAGACAAAAATTATTGGATTTGTCTCTGAATAATAATCTTTTAAATTACTCTCCTTCTAAAAAAAGAACAGTCGAAATCCAAAATGAAAATATTTCTGAAATTTACGATATTTTGGTGGTTCAAGAAAAAACGATGCGTTTTAAAGCCGACCCGAAAGCCGTTAAGAAAATAACGGCAAAAAACGCGGCGGGCGCAAAGTCTGAAAACGCGGACACGGAAGATACGAGCGTCGGAAACGCGAGCACGGCAAACGCGGGCGCGGGGAATGCGAGCGCGGGGAATGCGGACGCAGGAAACGCAGACACAGGGAACGCGGACGCGGACGACGAGGAAGAATCCGGATTTTGGAAAGGGCTGCTGAAGAAGAAAGAGGACAGTTCGGCTGTCATGCTGAATACGCCTTATCATATGGATGAATTGGAAGACCGGCTGTTTCACGCCAACAACCAAGCCATCTCTATTTTTGAAGAACAGGGTTATCCCATTCTCTATTTAGCCGTCGGGTTTTTAAAATGGACGGACGGCACGAAAAAATTCTTCAAAGCGCCGCTTATTTTAATTCCCGTTGAATTCAAACGCGTCGGGCCGAAGCGAAGATTCACGGTGAAATGGACCGGCGATGATATTTTCGCGTCCATCACGCTGAAAGCCAAGCTGATTGACTTTGATTTGGAACTGCCCGAATTTACCGGCGCGGACGATAAAAACGCTGTTGACTTCTACATCAAAGCCGTCGAAGACCTGATTTCCGACAAAAAAGACTGGGAAGTTACGCGGGACGCGAACGTTGATTTCTACAACTTTAAAAAATTCGTCATGTACAAAGACCTCGACCCGAAAATGTGGCCGCAGGGACACGGGCCTGAGACGCACCCGCTTATCAATCACGTTTTTAACCCGTCCGATGAGTCATACGACGGCGGTTTTTCAGAAAACGAAGTTGACTTGAAACTGAATACCGAAGAAGTGTATCACGTTGTTAATGCCGACTCATCACAGATTTCAGTGATTGAAGATGTCAAAGCCGGGAAGAACCTCGTGGTCGAAGGGCCGCCCGGTACCGGAAAATCACAAACGATCACCAATTTGATTGCCGAACTTTTGATGACGGGCAAAAGCGTTTTGTTTGTCAGTGAAAAGATGGCGGCGCTTCAGGTCGTTAAGAAAAGGCTGGATACGATTGGCCTCGGCGACATGTGTTTGGAAATACACAGTCACAAAGCTCAGAAAAAAGCGGTCTTAGACGAGCTTGAGAGAACTTTAAAGCGCCAGCAGCCCGTTGAAAAAAACTACGCTCAGGATTTAGCGGAACTTGAAAATCTCAAATACGAACTGAACGAATACGCAAAAACGCTCAGTCAGCAAGTCGGCCCGATTGGTTACACGATTTATGACATTTACGGCATTCGCGAAGATGTCCGCCACGACTTCGCAATCAAAAAAAGAAAAATGGCGCACGCCGAATTCAAAAATCCCGAAAAATGGGACCGAAAACAATGGACTGAAGCCGTCTCTATTTTGGAAAAAATGGGCGACGCGGTGACGGGTATCGGCGGCGTGAAAGAAAACCCATGGCGCGATGTGCGCCCCGGAATCATTCTGCCCCCCGATTTGTTGGAAATTGAAACGTTTTTGGATGATTCCTTCAGCCGCGCAAAAAGAATCAGTGAAAGCGTGGATGTCATTGTCAAAGAAACAGGAATAAAAGCGCCCGACTCATTAAATGAACTGGACAAAATCACAAACCAAATCGGTGTACTCCAAAACGCGCCGAAAATCAGCCGAAATGTTTTGAAAAACCAAAGCATCAAAGAAAGAAACGCGCAAAAAGAGCTGATGACAAAGGCGAAGAAATATCGGCAGCTGGAGGAAGAGGTCGAAGAAATATTCACCTCCAAAATCTTTGATGAAGACATTGATACTTATTTGAAAAAATCCGGCAACTTTTTTAAGTTCATGGACAGCAGCTTTACAGAGGCCAAGGAAAGCATTTTGAATTGCTACATCCAAAGAACCGAGAAGAGCAACGCTCAAATCAAAAAAGATGTCTTGAAAGTTCGGGATATCAAAAACCTGGACCGCGAGTTTGAAAACGCAAACCTGAAGGCCGCTGCCCTCTTCGGCCCCCTCTGGGAAGAAGGCCGTAACGATCCGAAAATTTTAGAAGCGTTCTACGACTGGGCCGTCCTTTTCGACGGCTTGGAAAGCGGCGGCTTCGTAACCGAAGAAACATACACTTGTATCGAGAACGGAATAAACGGCAGCGCATTGGCCGCCGCCGCCGAAAACATCGAACGGGAAAAGAATGAGCTGGCCGTTTCTCTGATTCGGCTTGCCAACAGCATCGGCGCTGACCCCGACCTTTTCTTCAACGAAAAGAGCGTAAAAGAAATAAAAACGGAAGACGGGGCGCCGAAATCTGTGCCTCCCGCTTCCGCCGGTCGTGCAAGTCATGCCGCTACTGCTCCTGCTGCTTCTTCTGCCACTGCCTCTTCTGCCGGCGCTGCTTCTGCTACTTCTTCTTCTTCTGCTCCTGCCGGCGCTGCCGCTGCTTCTGCTTCTTCTGCCGGTTCGGCAGAAATATCAGAGCCTGATGAACCTGAAGACACCGTTCAAGTAATTAAAAAGCGCAAGTACGAACTCACCGCCACCGAAAAGGTTTACCGAGACACCTTGTCCGCCAAGCAGCTGAACAATATTCTCCATGTCTGGAAAAACGAACTGCCCGCTCTTGTTTTGTGGAGTCAGTTCCTTCTCTACCGCGAGAAATGTTTGGAAACGGTTGCCGCTCCGATGGTTCCGCTGATCAATGAAAATGAGGTGCTTCCCGAGGATCTGATTCCGGCGTTCAAAGGCAATTACGCCGATGGTGTCCTGCGCGCCGAATTTACGAAAAAGCGCGTTCTCTCAACTTTTATTAAAGAAGTGCATGAGAACAAAATTCACAAGTTTGAAGACTTGGACAACAAGGTCATTGTGAAGAACCGTGACCGTGTCAACATAGAAATTTACAAACGCATGCCGCAGATTTATATCGGCGCTTCCCGCGAATCCGAAGCCGGCATTCTCTTAAACGAATTCAACAAGAAGAAAGCGCATATGCCGATCCGCCGCCTGATGTCCAACGCGGGCGGGCTGATTCAGAGGATCAAACCGTGTTTCATGATGAGTTCACTGTCGATTGCGCAGTATTTGGAACCGCGGAACATGTCTTTTGACGTCGTCATATTTGACGAGGCCAGTCAGGTCCGGCCGGAAGACGCGCTCGGCGCTCTGCTTCGCGGCCGCCAAGCGGTTGTGATGGGCGACTCAAAGCAGCTCCCGCCGACAACTTTCTTTGAAAATCTGTTGGAAAGCGACGACGAATACAACGAAGACGCCTCATTTTATTCGGATGTGGAAAGCGTCTTAAACATTTGCAAACGCAGTTTCCCGTACAGGACGCTGCGCTGGCACTACAGAAGCCGCCACGAATCATTGATTGCGGTTTCCAACAATGAGTTTTACGGCAACCATCTTTACGTTTATCCGTCGCCTCGTCACGAAGACCGGCAGATGGGGCTGCAGTTCCGCCCTGTCAAAGATTCCGTTTACGAGCGCGGCAAAACCGGCGTGAACAAAGAAGAAGCCAGAATTGTGGCGCAGGAAGTCATGCGTCATTTCATTCAGTTCCCGGAAAAGACGCTGATGGTCGGAACGTTCAATGTCAAGCAGCAGGAAGCGATTCAAAAGGAAATTGAGTCGCTTATCAAGAGCAGCCCAGGCTTTGAAAAGTTTTTCGCCAACGATAAAGGTGAAAACTTTATGGTCAAAAACATTGAAACGATTCAGGGTGACGAAAGAGACGTTATTTTCGTCAGCATCGGTTTCGGGTTTGACCAAAACGGCAAGCTTTCCAAAAACTTCGGCCCGCTTAACCGCGACGGCGGAGAGCGCCGCCTGAACGTCTTGTTTACGCGCGCCCGCGAAAAGTGTGTCATTTTCTCAAACTTCCGCGCCGCTGACCTGAATGTGACCGATGACGACCCCGCGGGTCTTCGCGTTTTAAAATCATTTTTAGAATACGCCGAATCCAAAACATTCGTCAGCAAAACGCCGGAATATGTGCCAGATGAAATCACGTTTGAAGAATCCGTCGCCGCGTTCCTGCGCGAAGAGTGCTATATCGTTCATCCGAAAATCGGATGCGCCGGCTATAAAATGGATATGGCGATCGTCAATGAGAAGGTACCCGGCCACTATATCATCGGCATTGAAACCGACGGCCCGCAATATTTCAAATCCAGAGTCGCTCGCGACCGCGACCGCCTGAGACGCGATGTGCTGACGGGACTCGGCTGGCAGCTCTACCGTGTCTGGTCTACCGACTGGTACCTGAATCCGCAAAAATCGAAAAAGGGATTGTTGGACGCGATTGAGAAGGCCAAAGAAACCGCTCAAACAATAGAGGCGCCCGTCAACTTTGAATTCGATGACGAAGACGCAACGGTAACCGTTACCGGCGAAAAAGACGCCGAGCAAATGATGAGAATCATCATAGAAAAAGAGGCCGAATGCTGCCGGATTAAAAAAGAAAAAGCTGAAAAAGAACGGCGAGAAGCCGAGGCATTGGCAGGCGGAACCGCCTCGGGCGACACGGAGTTTTCAGAAGAACCGGACTTTTCAGAAGAAGCGTGGCGACGAAACGAAGAAAATGAGGAACAGCCCGAAGAAGAAATGTGGCGGCCCAAAGAAGAAACGGTGACTGAACCGAAACCGGCCGGAAAAATCACGAAGGCAAAACCGGCAGGAAAAACAACAAGGCCCGCGAAAACTGAACCCGCGGGAACCGAACCCACAGGAACCGAATCCACGGAAACCGAATCCGCGGAAACCGAACCCTCAAAAACTGACCCCTCTGAAACTGACCCTACGGAAGAAGTCATAGAATACCGCCCGAAAAAGGAAAGGGCGCCTTCAAAATCAAAGTCGTTCGTAAACAAATTGTTTAAAGGCGCCGGCTCCGATGAAGACAGCGGATCGGCTCATGACGGCAATATGGGTAAGAAGGTCTCGGATGAAGATGAGTTGGAAAACGATGACATGGGAGACGATGACTTGGAGGACGATATCTTCTCCGATGTTAAGAAAATGCCGGCCGACATGACCGATGAACAGATGTTTGACGTGGAGCCGTTGATTCGTGACGGCGTTCCCGAATTCAAGCCTTACGCGGGCATTGATTTGCCGTCTACCGAGAATCTGCTGGAAATCCCGCGCCATAAGATGGAACACGAAATCGTTGAAATCATCAGTCACGAAGGGCCGATCCACAAAGAGCATTTGATTTTGGAAATTAAAATGCATTGCGATACCAAACGTTTGACAAAGGCGATGCGCGACATGATTATTCGCGAAGTGTCATCGGCCGAAAAATCCAATTATATCCGCGTCCGCGGCAATTTCCTCTGGCCGCCCAAATTAAAGGGTTGTATCGTCAGAAAAAGAGAAGGCGATTTGCTGAATATCGAATGGATTTCCGATGAAGAAATCTTACAGGCGGCGATTTACGTTTTGAAGACGCAGTATTCAACGCCGCAGGACCAGCTGGCGAAACGCATTGTTCAGGTTTTCGGATTTAAAATCATGCGCCCGCCGGTGAAAGAGAGAGTCACGGCCGTCATCGGCAAAGCTCTTTCCGACGACAAGCTGATTCAGCTGCCAAACGGCAAAATCTACCTGCACGAATAAAAAGCGTTCGCATCAATGTGTTAATGCTTGAGGAAAAATGCGGCCGGCGTGAATCGAAAGCCGCAAATTTCTTCAAAAGTTCTTTTCAAAAATTCTTCAGAAGTTCTTTAGAAGTTCTTTTATACCTTATTTTTATAAGAAATTACCAAACATATTTCATTATTTACGATTAACTTGATTTCTATGACCAAAAAAACAATCAGAATCATGGGCTGCGGCAATCTTTGGATGGGCGATGACGGCGTCGGCATTCATACCGTTATGAAAATGACGGAAATGAAGGAAAAATTAGAAAGCGGTCTGCCTCTCTCAGATCCCTTCTTTGAAGGCTATTCAAAAACCGCTTTGCCTTTTTTAAAAGAAGCCGATATCATAGACGCCGGTGTTTCCGGCTTGGACATGCTTTGTTTTTTGGAAGGTTTTGACAAAATTATCATTGTTGACGCGCTGAAGGGCAGCGAAAATCTCGGCGCCATTCTCAAAATCAAAGGCGAAGATTTGCTTGAGGGCGAAGGCGTCGGCAAAATGATGTCGTCTCACGACGTCTCCGTCCCGACTGTCCTCGGAATCGCCAAAGAGGTTCAAGGGCTTCCCGAAATTGTCGTTTTCGGCGTTGAAATCCAAAAAATCCCAGACACCGTTTATTTGACGGAAGACATGAGTCCCGCCGTCAAAGACGCGATTCCCCGCCTGATTTCATTTGTTTTGGCGGAAATTGAAGCAGATTTGAAACAGATTTGAAACTGATCTGAAATTGATTTGAAACTGATCTGAAATTGATTTGAAACTGATCTGAAAGTGTAAATGAATTAAGCGTTAATGAAGCGTTAATGAAGCGTTATTGAAGCGCTAATGAAGCGTTATTGAAGCGTTATTGAAGCATTATTGAAGCGCTAATGAAGCATTATTGAAGCGATTAAACGAATTGATTTCTATGTCCTTCCCGATTTCAAAGAAGATTTTGATTAAAGGCGTTGTTCAAGGCGTCGGCTTTCGTCCTTTTGTTTACCGGACGGCAGTTTCTAACGGGATTTCGGGACACGTTATTAATGCCGGAAACGTGGTTCAAATCGCCGCTTCGGGAACGCCGGAAAACATAGATCGTTTTTTAACAATTTTAAGAACAAAAAACCCGCCGCTTTCTCGAATTGATGAATCGGAGATTTCGGATTGGGATTTCGATGAAGATTTCGGCGGCGAATTTTTAATCCTGAAAAGTACAAAAGGCGAATCGGGAGATTCCATTCTTCCGCCGGATACGGCAATCTGTCAGGACTGTCTGTTAGAAATCAAGTCGAAAAATGATCGCCGCTATCTGTATCCTTTTACAGTTTGCACAAATTGCGGCCCGCGGTATACGACTGTCAAAAACCTTCCTTATGACCGGCACAATACGGTTATGGATGATTTTCCGCTATGCGACGACTGTGAACGTGAATACGCTGATGTCAAGAACCGGCGTTATCACGCTCAGCCCGTCTGCTGCCCGAAATGCGGTCCGATTCATACGCTTGAAAAACCAGCTGTTTCCGGCAGCGTCTCCGGTGGTGTCTCCGGTGGTGTCTCCGGCAGTGTTTCCGGCGTTGTCTCCGGCGGCGCCTCAATACGTTTTGTTCTGTCAGCCGGCAACGACGCGCTGAAAGCCGCGGCTGAAGCGATTGACGGCGGCTTTATTGCCGCGTTAAAGGGAGACGGCGGTTTTCATTTGGTTTGCGACGCTTTTTCTGAAAAAGCCGTCTCAGAGCTGCGAAAGCGTCTCAGGCGGCCGGCGCAGCCGTTTGCCGTCATGGCACGAGATATTGAAACCGCGAAACAGAATGCTCAAATTCGGGACGAGGACGGCAAAGAGCGTTCGTATCTTGAAAATGTCCGCCGCCCGATTGTCGTTTGCAATAAATCTCAGTCATACGGGTTGGCGCCGTCCGTTGCGCCGAAATTGCACAACATCGGAATGATGCTGCCCTATTCGGGAACGCATTACGTTTTGTTTGAACATTTGAAAACGGATGCCGTTGTCATGACATCCGCCAACCTTCCCGGTCTTCCCATGGTGATTGAGAATGATGACGCTTTTGAAAAGCTGTCAACGATTGCTGATTATTTCTTGTTCCATAACCGTTTGATTCAAAACAGAACGGATGATACGGTTATTCGATTTGTTCGCGACGAGCCCGTCTTCCTGCGCCGCTCCCGCGGTTTTGTCCCCGAAAGGATATTGCTGCCGTTTTCTCATCAGGCAAGCATCGCGGGCGTCGGCGCCGAAATGAACAATACCGTCTCTTTCGCAAAAAACGGCAGCGTCTACCTTTCTCAGTACATCGGAAACACGAAACATCAAAAAACCGCGGCATACCACGCGGAAGCTTTTGAAACGTTAAAATCGCTGACAGGCATTTCCCCTTCCGTTTTAGCCTGCGACATGCACCCCGACTTCAACACGACGAAGTTTGCGGAAGAATACGTCTCGGTTGAACCGTCTGTCGCCGGTGAACCGTCTCGGCTGCCGCTTCACAGAATTCAGCATCATCACGCTCACATTTGCTCGGTCATGGCGGATAACGGTTTGCCTCTTGGCGCCGTGGTCATCGGCATTGCTCTTGACGGCGTCGGTTTAGGCGATGACGGAACCGTATGGGGCGGCGAAATTTTGAGATGCGCTTACACATGTTATGAGCGCCTGTCTTCCCTGATGCCGCAACCGATGGCGGGAGGCGACCTTGCGACGCGTTTCCCGTCCCGTCTTGTTTTTGGTATGCTGTATCCGTATTTGGAAAACGGTTCCGTTTCCGAAGAACAATTGTTCGGCCTTGATTTACATTTCCCGCACGGCGAGACCGAAAAGAAAATTGTTCTCTCTCAGCTCAAAAATAATTTCAATGTTGCCGTTTCGACAAGCGCCGGCCGTGTTTTGGACGCCGCCGCCGCGCTTCTCGGCCTTTGCCGCGAGCGGACTTATGACGGCGAACCTGCCATGATTTTAGAAGCTGCCGCTTATCGCGGGCTTTTGGAATTTGAAGAGGCCTCGAGAATGGCGGATTTACAGAAATGGGCGCCGTCTTTTAAAGAGATTAATGAAAACGGGAACGGGAAAGGGAACGGGAAAGGGAACGGAAAAGGAAATGACGGCGCGGTTCGCGACGTTTTAGACACGAGCGCCCTGCTTTATTCTCTGTATTCGGAAGTTTCGGCGGGGGAATCGTCCCGTTTTTCAGTCAATCAATTGGCGGCAATGTTCCTTCATACATTTTCCGTCGGCATCGGCCGTATGGTTTTAAAACATGTTCAAGAAATTCGTGAATCAATCGGCGAATCAACCGACGCATTAACCGGCACCTGCATATCGGCGGTTTGCATTTCCGGCGGCGTTGCCAATAATGATTACATTGTCACGGCGATCGCGACGCTTTTAAAAGAAAACGGAATCGATTTACTGACGCATAAGAACCTGCCGCCCGGAGACGGCTGTATTTCTCACGGCCAAGCGGCTGCCGTCACAGCGCGACTGCTGTCGGAATCTTTCAAAAATCCCGATGCAGAATAACCTTTAAATAGAATTGTTAAGATTAATACGTTGCTTTGAGTGTTTTTCTGTTTATGAAAAACCCGACTGTTTAATTTTCTGCGTTTTTTTGAGGGCGGGGGTTGTCGAGTGGTCAAAGGCGCTGGACTTAAGATCCAGTTTCGAAGGAATTCGTGGGTTCAACTCCCACCCCCCGCACTATAACTTTTACCGATGCTGTTTATTTTATCTACGCCTTTTACCGCTTAAAGCGTATACAATACAAAATTCAGAAGAACGAGGATTGTTAAACGTGACCGAACAGCAATTATTACGCGACTCAAACATAGAACCGACGAGCGACATCATCGCAAAAGGGCTCGGCACAGCAAACGGCGCCTATTTACAATTTACCGAGAACCTCAAAAACCATGATATTCAAGTCGACTGGCGTTATTATAAAGACGGCGCGTCATGGCTTGGAAAAGCGCTGTATAAATGGACGACCGCTCGCGGAACTGAAAAAGAAATAACTGTTTTTTGGCTTTCAATCTGGGACGGTTTTTTTAAAGTCAGCATCTTTGTCCCGGAAAAAGCCCGCGCGGACGCGTTGAGTCTTTCGGCGGGCGATGAGATTAAGAAAATGATTGAGGACGCCAAGCAGATGGGAAAGTTAAAGTTTTTCCCGCTTGTTTTCGATTTACGTTCAACAGAGTTGTTTGACGGGATTGACACGCTTATTGAATTCAAGAAAAACATAAAATGACCGTCGACGGCATGTTTTCAAAAGCGCTGCCTGGATAACGATTGCTTTTCCCGCTTTTTTTTACGACCGGTTATACCGATTGGTTTAATGATTGGTTTTACCGATTGGTTTAATGATTCGTTTTAACGATTTGTTTCAACGATTGGTAAACGTTCGTTTCATTTGTCCATTTTATCGACAAAATCCAAGTTGAATTCTTCTTCAAACGCGCCGCCTTCAAATTGGTTTTTGATATCGCTTTTGAATTTGCTGACGTCTTCGCCTTTTGCTTTTCCTGCGAAATATTGAATGTTTCTGAAAATGCCGCGCAGCGTTTTGGCTTCACAGGGTGTCAAAGAGGCGCGGGCGAGTATACGTTTCATCATGAGCGCCATTTTTTCTTTTTTGAACGGGTCAAAATCCATGTCTTCCAAAACATTTTCAAAATGGTTGCACAAGGCGTTAAAATCTTCAAAAGCCGTCGTCTTGTATTGCCCTGTCAAACTGTAACCTGAGAGCTCGTAAACCATAATGCCGACGGCGTGGGATAAATTCATAATCGGATAAATGTGGGAGGCGGGAATCGTCGCAATCATTGAGCAGAATTCCAATTCTTCATTGGAAAATCCTTTGTCTTCCCGGCCGAAAAGAAGGGCGAATTTCGTATCCGGGTGAAACTCTTCCATTTTCTCGCGCAAAACGTTCGGGAACAAAGCCGGCGTTCTGACATGGTCGCATCCTTTCAAAGCCCGAACGCCCGTTGTCCCGATGACAACGTCACAGCCGGCAACAGCCTCTTCAATCGTTGAACAAATAACCGCGTTTTGAAGAACATCAACGGCATGGGCGGACATGGCGCGCGCTTCTCCTTCCAAAGGGCACGGATTGACTAAAAAAAGTTCAGAAAAACCGAAATTCTTCATGACCCGGCAGACAGACCCGACATTCCCCTGATACAAAGGCTCGACCAAAACAATTCTGAGGGGAGGTATGCGTTTTTCGGTATCAATCGATGTGTTTTCGTCATCTGTTTCGGCGTTTACGCCTTCGGTTTCGGCGAATCCGCTCTCTTCAAATTCCCGTTTCTCATTTTCAACGTCGCTGCCGTCGGCCGGCGGGGTGCTTAACATAAGGCAAAAGAATACGGGATATTATTTATTGTTTTGTCGGTTGGCCTTTTATAAATCCTTCCAAAAAAAATCATGGCTGATTGAATTATTCCGCTTTGTTAAACGGTTGCGTGGGTGATAATGTTTAAATACCATTGGTGCAAAGTGCCTACTACTAACTTCTATCATCGACTCTGCCGAGTCGGGTCATTTTCTTCTCTTAGCGAAGAAGGGTTGACTTGATAGAGTGACATGAACGTCGTCTGTTTCAGTGTTTCAGTGTTTCAGTTTGTTATTTGCTGAGTGATTATGCTGAGTAATATTCTGAGTCATAATGCTGAGACGGCGTCAAAACAAAATAAGTCATTCTAATCATTATTATTGATTATATTATTGATTAATTACTGTTTGGTTCGGTTGGCTTTCTGCCTGAATGTCATTTAATCATATCCTCAGAGGGCGTGTTTCGTTGACAACTGCAAAGGAAGAGGCTGAAAAGGCATTTGCTTTCAAACTTTCAAATTTAGTAGAAATGGAGAATTTATAAATGGCAATGGAATACTTCTCTGGAGTTGCCGGCGTATCGTTAACATTTAATGTTATGATGGCCGTAGCCTTTATGGCTGTTTTTCTTCTTCTTGTGGGCTTTTATTTCAACATCCGCAAGTGGAGTCAGGGGTCTGAAGGCTGGGGTTTGGACCCGGCAGACGGCCGCAAAGGCAACTTCATGGTTTTTTTTAAAACTTATTGGAAACAATTGAGATCACACTCAATCCACCACGAACAGAACATTTTGGAAACATTGGTTTTTGATGTCCTTCTTCTGAGAAGAACCGCACGCGCTGACCCGCTCCGCTGGTTTATGCACATGCTCATTTTCATCGGCTGGATGGGCCTTTTCTCATTATCCGGTCTGATGTTTGCCGTTGAAATGATTTACTTAGTCGGCTTTCACTACATTGACCCCGAATGGTTCAGAGAATTCTTACAGTTCCCGAATCAGATTCTCGGCTATGTGCTTCTCTTTGGTGTCATTATCGCGATTGCGCGCAGACTTTTTATCAAGAAAGTCAAAGAGAACACCAACTCCTATGACTCTATTTTGATTGTCACGCTTTTCATTGTCGTCGTGACCGGTTTTGTCGCTCACGCAGGCAGATACATCGCGTTCGGTATTACCGATTTCACGGGAGTTGACTTCATCCACTACGACTATCTCTTCTGGACGCTCGGCGGTATGACGCCCTTCTTGACGTATGTGAAGGAAATCGCTTTGACGCACAGTATTTTGGCGTTGTTCATCGGTTTTGCGTTTATCCCGTACAGCAAATATATCCACGCTGTCGCGGCGCCCCTGTCGATGATTGTTAACAAAGGAGGCGAACACTAATGGCAAGAAGAGCCCCGTCTCTTGATATTAAAAACATGACCGCTGTCCAGTTAATGGAACTTGACGGCTGCATGCGCTGCGGTGAATGCGCCGAATGGTGTCCGACCTACGAAGGTTCAGGATTCAGCCCGGGTCTTTCCCCGCGCGACAAAATCTACCGCTGGAAGCGTTTCATTGACAAATCTTACGGTTTTTGGGCAACCCTTTTCGGCCCCAGAGAAATCACCGAAGAAGAATTCGTCGCCTTTAAAGATGATGTTCACGGCTGTACCACCTGCGGCATTTGCGCAACAGTCTGTGAAGCCGCTATCAACACCGTCGAACTTTGGGAAGCCATGCGCGCCAATCTCGTTAAAAGAGGAACCGGTCCGTACGGTAAACAAAACACGATGCCGAAAATCATCAACGATACCTTTAACTCATACAATGAGCCCAAGGACCACCGTTTGAGCTGGATTCCCGACGACGTTAAAATCGCCGACAAAGCCGACATCCTTTATTTCACGGGTTGTACGGCCGGCATTAAGCAGACCAACCTCGCTGTTTCCACGGCTCGTGTTTTAAACAAACTCGGCGTTGAATTCTGTACGCTTGGTGAAGACGAAGCTTGCTGCGGTTCCGTTTTAATCAGAACCGGCCAGTTCCATAAAGAAGAAGAGCTGGCAAAGAGATTGGTGCAGTCCAATGTCAAGAACATCGAAGCCAAAGGCGCGACAACTGTTCTTTACGCCTGTTCCGGCTGTTTCAGAGCGTCTCTTGTCGACTGGCCCAGACTTCTCGGCGAAAAGAAGCCTTTCAAAGTGATGCACGTTTCTCAGTTTTTGGCAGAAAAAATCAAAGCCGGCGAAGTCGACTGGGTTCAAAAGCCCTTTGGCGAAGACAAACTCGTCACGTACCACGACCCGTGCCACCTTGGCCGTCACGTCGGCGTTTACGACGCCCCGAGAAAAGTTCTTCAAAGCATGCCCGGCATGGAATTTGTTGATATGAAACGCAACAGAGCATACCAAAGATGCTGCGGCGCCGGCGGCGGCGTCAAGTCCGGTATGCCCGAATTGTCACTTTCGGTTGCCAAGCTTCGTGTCGGCGACGCCATGAGTGTTCTTTACCCCGAAGACGAGCCGAAGACAAAGACAAACATCTTTGCGCAGGCTTGCCCGTTCTGTAAGAGAAACCTCTCTGACGGCCGCGATGCCCTTTTGGCAGAAGAAAACCCGCGCGCTGATATTGTGATTGAAGACGTTATTGAAATCTGCGCTCGCGCGCTTGGTTTGAGTAATGTGAAGGATTGAACAAAAAAAAATCGTGGCCTACGCTTCGCTCCGGTCACGATTTTTCCTTCCGGGGTGGAGTCAGTTTGCTTTTTGAGGGGTGCCTTCGGCACCCCGATTACTTTTTTCGTTTATTTTTTAATGAATAGTTTTTCCGGAATGGAAGAAGTTTACGTTTTGGAGGATGCCTTCGGCACCTCGCCTACCTTTTTTCAAAAATGAACCGTCTTTTCGAGGTGAGGAGGGTTTCGTTTTGAGGTTACCTGCAGTACCACGTCTGCTTTTTTGATTTAATGTGAATAAATGAAATAAAATCTAAATGCAACAAAATCTAAATGCAACAAAATCTAAATGCAACAAAATTAGAATGAAGCAAAATCAGAAATGAAGCAAAATAAGAATGAAACAAAATCAGTAAAACAAAATGAGAATGAAACAAAATTACGGCCTTTGTTCCGGCTGCAATTTTCAGAAAGATACTTGAAACTTATTCATTCTTCTAATTAATTATTCGAATCAATTGTTCTGATTTTTATTCTAACGCAAAATAGTTAAACAGCCCTTTGATGCCTTTTCCTTTGCGAAGGATGTCTTCAAGTTCTGTCCAGCTTGAAATGACTTTCACCGGCAGTTTGCCGCACTCGTCGGCTGTGATTTCCGGCAACAGCCAAAAGTCGCGGTGGATGCTTATGATTTCACAAATGTCGTTGGATTCTTCGGAAAATACTTTGGAGAAGTCATCCAATTCTTCCAGCGCTTTGGTTAAGCTTTTGCCTTCAAGGTCCAAGGGGTCTTGATACAGTTTGATTTTGTAAATCGGGGCGTCATCGCGGATTTCAATCACGCAGATGCAGTAGTCTTCATCCTCGGTTTGAGAGATGATCACTAAGTCCATCGGTTCGCCGATAATATCTTTTATTTTATCCATAATTATCCTCTCAATTTTCAGTCGTTGTTTTTTGATTCAATTTTGATTCAATCTTGATTTAATTATTCAAGAAATTCTCTCTTGTTTTTTTATTTTAAAACTTACTATATTTATTTTTTTCTGAAAGAACCGGATATTAATCCAATGATGCCGATACGTTGTGATAATGAAGCCGGATGAGAGCTTTGAAATCGAGGGCGGCAGTCAAGCGAGGATTGTATCATTAAAAGTATGTTTTTAAAAGTTGTTTTTATAAGTATATTATAAGTTAAAAGTATGCCGAATCTTAAAAGGGCAGGAGATAAGAGGTCTGTTTGTGTTTATTTTTTCTCGCGGATGATGTTGAAAACACGGGCGACGGCGTCCAATAGTTCGTCATCGCCGGATTCGGCGGCGTTTCGGAGGACTTTTGTCGGTTCCGCTAAGATTTGATTGGCGATGCTGTGCGTTAAGTTTTCAAGGACGGTTTCTTCAAATTCGCCGATTGTGTGTTTCACGCGAAGTTTATGCACGGCTTTCATTTTTTCTTCTTCGCGTATGTCGTATACGTTGCGGTAGAGTTCGGCGATGATGTCATCCGCTTTTTGGCGCTTGTATTGTTTGCTCAATAGGATGAGTTCTTCGTTGATGATTTCGATGACTTTTTTCGCTTCTTCGTTGCGCATTTTCAGGGTTTTTTCGCTGACGACGCGCAGGTTGTCTATGTTGCAAAGCGTGACGTCGTTTAGTTCCCTCACGGTTTCTTCGATGTCGCGCGGATTGGCGATGTCCACCATGAAAAGGGGTTTGCCGTTTCTGAAGGGTATGGCTTCTTCGACGGTTTTTTTGGAAATCACGCAGTGGGGCGCGCCCGTTGCGCTGATGACGACGTCGGCTGTCATTAAGTAGTTCGGGAAGTCGTCAAAATGAATCGCTTCGCCGCCGAGTTCGTATGCCAGTTCTTTCGCTTTGGCGTATGTTCGGTTGGAAATGTAAATGCCTTCTAAGTTTTTATCCGCGAGCGCCCGCGCGACCAGCACGCCGATTTCGCCGACGCCGACAACCATGATGGTTTTGCCGTCCAGACCGCCGAGGCAGTCTTCGGCAAGTTCGACAGCGGCAGAGCCGATGGAAACGGAGCCTTCGTTGATACGCGTTTCCGTCCGCGCGCGTTTGCCGACTTGAATCGCCTTGGTGAAGGCGGTATCTAAGACGCGTCCGATGGTCTTCTTTTTGACCGCCAGATTGTAAGCGTCGCGGATTTGGCCCAAAATCTGGTCCTCGCCCATAATCATGGATTCAAGGCCGCAGGTCAGGCGAAGAAGGTGGTCCAGCGATTCTTCATGATTGTGAAAATCAACAATTCGAGATTCTGCGCCGATTTTTTTAGAAAAGTTGAATAAAACGCTGCTTCCCTTTTCGGAAACAACATAAATCTCGGCGCGATTACAGGTTTTTAAAATAACGCACTCCTCAACCGCTTCACTCTCATGGAGCTTTTCCAAGAGCTCCTCCGTTGACAGCGGCCACACGCATTCCATTTCTGCGACCGTCGCTTTTTTGTGAGAGATCACCATGCTTGAAATTTCGTTCATAGAATCTAACCGTTAGGAGTATGATGAATTAATGCCGAAAACAATACTAATTAATGCATCTCTCATATGAATGTTTCCCGAGGTCAAAAATAATATCGAATGTCCGATTAGTGAAATTTTCACCGAATAGAAAGTTATTTAACTTGATATTCAATAAATAAGCAATAATTATGTGACTTTTTCACATCCGGATGTGTTGCGAATATGTTGATACGATTTAAAGTTGGTAATTTTTTATCATTTGACGAAGTTCAAGAGTTTTCAATGATTGCGGGCCAAACAAGAAGCAAACAAGAACGAGTATTTAAAGATAAAGACAATTTAAAACTTTTAAAGTTCGGTTCTGTTTTTGGTTCTAATGCATCGGGAAAGTCCAATCTGATTAAAGCCGTTTATTTTGCTCAATTTGTGCTCCGCCAAGGTGAATTTAAAGTACCGGCTAATAACTATTTCAAATTAAAGGAAGAGAATAAAAATAAGCCCAGCTACTTTGAATTTGAAATAAAAAGGGGCAATAAATACTATGCATACGGGTTTGAATTAATGCTCAGCCAAGGCCAACTCCTCTCAGAGTGGTTATATGAAATAAAAAAAGATGCATCCCATCCTATATTTAAAAGAGATATCGGAAATAAAAAGATAGATAACTTCCTCAATATCAGCAGTCGTTTACTGAAAAATAAATTTTCGGTTTACTCTGATGATATTAAAGACAATCCGAATGTCTTTTTCTTAAAAGATATTAATTCGAAAGGAAATAGTATTTTTATCCAAAAATCTGAAATATTGATTTTTAAAGAAATATATGATTGGATTTGCAATAGCATCAATATTATTCTGCCGAGCACGGTTTCCGAGTTTAATTATATTTTAAACAAGGAGTCAAACTACGAAAGAATATGTGAAATTATTACTGCATTCGGCACCGGCATTTCAAATTATGAGATTAAGGAGTCTTCTTTGGATGAGTATGATAATCTTTCTTTTCAAGACAAAGCACTTGTATTGAATCTGATTGCCAATGCGAAAAGAGATTTGCAAAATAATCCGAGCCTTAAAGATAAAAATGGAAATATTGCATTCACTTCAAGATCCGCGGATAATTTCTTGGTCATTGAGTGTCCTACGGACAGCGATAAAATGAGTGTCAAAACTTTACATTTTAAACACGGCAGCCAATATTTGAACTTTGAGGAAGAATCTGACGGAACGAAAAGGCTATTCGATTTCATCGAAATTTTGATTTCTTCCGAAGATAAAATTTATTTTGTGGACGAGTTGGACAGAAGTTTGCATCCCCAACTCACTCGAAAATTCATCGAGACGTTCCTGTCAATTTCAAAGACGAAAAACACGCAATTAGTTATTACAACGCATGAATCACGATTATTGGATTTGGATTTACTGCGCCGGGACGAGATTTGGTTCATCGATAAAGACAACAGTGGCGCTACATCTCTCTATTCATTGGACGAATATAATGAACGGTTCGATAAAAAAATTGATAAAGCGTATTTGGAAGGAAGATATGGCGGTGTTCCCGCTTTTAATCTCATTTATCCTAATATTGGTGAGGTCTATGAGGATTGATACTCAATTCGGCAAAAGACTGCATCCCTCTCAAAGTATGGCGCCTAAAAAGACATATTATTTAGTCTCGGAAGGCTCGATTACAGAACCGCAATATTTCTTCGGTATCCAACAATATCGTGAAGAGATTGGCATTCATCCCTCAATAAATATCAAGCCATTATTAAGAAACCACGGTGACGAAGGTTTAAGTAATCCGATTCATCTCCTTTCTTTGATTGAAAAGGAGCTTCATTCTCCTTCACTCGTGAATAAAATTATGGATTTTTTAGTCGAATCCCATTATTTGGTAAACGGAGTTTTATTTGAAAAAATAAAATCGGAATTAGAGTCTCTATTAAATGAATTAGAGAGCCCGACAGCTGAAGAGTTGGCTGAAGTCTTATCTCATATTCAAATATCTTGTGATATTCAAACCCTTGAAGAATACTTAGACTCTCAAAATCTGATTTTTGATCCCGAATATGATAAAATTTGTATCATTGCGGACCGAGATTAGAAAAATTTTAAAGAAGCGCAGTATGATAAATTATTGGCGGCATGTCTTCTGAAAAATTATGGTTTTTACGTCACTAATCCCTGTTTTGAATTTTGGCTTTGTCTTCATTTTCCTCGTTCGGTTGAATTAGAGGGTGAGAGCGAAAGACTCAAAATTTGCATTAATTCAAAAGCAGGCAATTATTCCTACATTCAGGAGAAACTACATAGTATGTTTCCCGAATACAGCCGAAAATATAAAACAATTAAGTTTGTACATCTCAAAAACAACATCGATCTGGCAATATCAAATGAAGCCAAATACTGTGAAGATATAAAATCATTGAAATATGAAATCGGCTCAAATCTGGGTCAATTGCTTAAAGAAATGAAACAGAAATAATCCTCAATTCTGAAATATGAAATCGGTTCAAATCCGGGTCAACTTCATAAAGAAGTGAAACAGCATTATTCTTCAATTCATTTTTGCTTTTTTCAATTCATTTTTGCTTTTTTCAATTCATTTTTGCTTTTGTCAATTCATTTTTGCTTTCGCCAATGCCTTTTCTCTCGCTTTTTCAAAATCCGCCGAGAGCAAACGCCGGATTTCATCATCATTAATAATTTCCCAAAGGATGTCCTGCCTTTTTTTCTGCTCCGGTATAACCGTTTTCAGATATTCGCGCATTTCGCTTTGAAGTTCGATCATTTTTTCAAAATCGTCGCCGATAGCCGACTCAATCGCCATGCGGGCGTATTTCGTTACCGCCGGACTGTCGCCGCCCGATGAAATCGAGATTAAAAGCCCGCCGCGCTCTATAAAAGACGGGATGATGACTTCATCCGCCTTTTCCGTGTCGTTGACCAAGACGCCGGCCGTTTTCGCCATTGAAATGATTTTTTGATTGATTTCGCTGTCAGAAGTTGCCGCAATCGCCAAAAACGCATCTGAAAGGCAGTCAAAGATTTCGCCGTCGGTCAATTCGGAAATGTCTTTTTTTATGAAAAGAATCGAGTCGTCTGCCTCCATTTTCTGAAGGTCGGGCGTCAAGCTTGAACTGACAACCGTCACCTGCGCTTTTTTAGAAAAACGCTTCGCCTTGCGCTCACCGACGGCGCCGCCGCCGAAAATAACAACGGTTTTATCCGTGAAATCGATTAAAAGCGGCAGATACGGATTTTCATCGCTGTCTTTGGGTATTGCGGGGGGGCTTGTCATTGTTATTTCCTCTGACTTGTTCCTTCGGATTTCTTTTTTTGTATGAGTCCTTTGGATTGCTTTTTTGTATGAGTCCTTCGGATTGCTTTTTTGTATGAGTCCTTCGGATTGCTTTTTTGTATGAGTCCTTCGGATTGCTTTTTTGTATGAGTCCTTCGGATTGCTTTTTTTGTATAAGTCCGTCAGATTGCTTTTTTTGAGTCCATTCGGATTTGTTTCTTTCCTTCAAATCTTTAACTTCAAATTCGGACGCCTTTCTTTTTCAATTCGCGTTCACTGAAGACCAATTGATAATTCGTAATGCCGATCGTCTTTGATATTCTTTCGGCGACCGCCTTGCATTCCTCTTGTGAGCGGCAGTGGATCATGGTGTACATGTTGTACGGCCAATCCGGTGTCGGCGGGCGCTCATAACAATGGCTGACTTCATCAAACGACGCCATTTTTTTGCCTGTCTCTTCTACTTTATCCGGCGGGATGTCCCAGACGCCCATGCCGTTTGCGGTAAAACCGAGGGCGAGGTGGCCGATTGACGCGCCGAAACGGCGGATTTTTTTGCCTTCGATGAGGGCTTTCAGGCGGGCAACGACCTCGTCTTCGGAAATGCCGAGTTCTTCGGCGCATTTTTCAAAAGGAGAATGGGTGAACTCAATCCCATCTTGGATGAGGCGAATCAGTTTCTCGTCGGCTTCGTCTACCGAGTATCTTTTTTCATTCGTTATTTCATTCGTTTTTTCATTTTCCGGATTTTCAGACATGGAAGTTCACCTGTATTTTGAATTGTTTGACTGTCGGCAAATTCAGCAGGGGACAATCCAGCTCTGTTTGAATTTCGGATAATATAAGGTCAAGGCGTTCCTGCGTCGGCGCGGAAACCGTGAACCAGATGTTATAATTTTCATTGCGAAGGTAATTGTGAGAGACTTCGGCGTATTTGTTAATCACCGCTGCCGCTTTTTCTATTTGATTATCGGGCACTTTAACGGCTGCCAGCGTGTTGGTGCCGCCGATGCCGCGCGTGTTGATGATTGGGCCGATGCGCCTGACAACGCCTTCGTTTTTCAGACGGGTTAATTTGGAAATCACGATGTCTTCGGTCGTTCCGATTTCCGCGGCAATCTCCTCAAACGGATGTTTGGAAACCGGAAAACGCAATTGAATCAGATTGATCAATTTCCGGTCGATTTCATCCAATTCAGCAGGCAATCCGACAGGTCTGTTTTTCATTGCGTCCGCTGTGTCTTTTGTGTCCGTTGCGTTCTTTACTTCCGCTGTGTCTTTTGCGTCCGCTGCGCCCTTCGCGTCCGCTGCGTTCTTCGCGTCCACTGCGTCCTTTACTTCCGCTGCGTTTTTTGCGTCCATTTTAATACCCCGCCGGATAATAGGAACAAAGCGGCTCTTCTTCCATGTAATCGCCCGTTACGGAGTACGCGCGCGCGCGGCAACCGCCGCAGACGGTTTTGTACTCGCAGGCGCCGCATTTGCTTTTATACGCCGCGTAATTGCGCAAATCGTTGAAGACTTTGGCGCCCTCCCATATGTTTTTAAAATGTTCTTTTCGGACATTTCCGGCGGATACAGGGAGATAGCCGCAGGGGTTGACTTCGCCGATGCTTGAGATGAAACCGAATGAAATGCCGCCGAGACAGCCTTTGGTCATCGCGTCAAGGCCATGCGTTTGAGGCGTGATTTCGATTCCTTCACGCTTGGCGTGCTGGCGCATGACTCTGAAATAGTGGGGCGCGCAGGTCGGGCGGATTTGAAGGTCGGTTCTTTTGGATAAGTTATAAAGCCATTCCAACGCGATTTCGTATTCTTCGGGCGTAATTTCAAATTCCGACAATTCCGCGCCGCGGCCGGTCGGGACGAGGAAGAAGAAATGGTGGGCAACGGCCCCGACTTCTTTGGCAAAATTGTGAACGTCCTCCATTTCATGAACGTTGAAACGGGAAATGGTTGTGTTGATTTGGAATTCAACGCCGGCTTTTTTCAAATTTTCAATGCCTTTCATGGAGCCGGCAAAGCAGCCGGGAATCATTCGAAATGCGTCATGTGTCTGCTCGCGCCCGTCAAGACTGACGCTGACGCGCTGTATTCCCGCTTCTTTGATTTTAAAAGCGATGTCCTCCGTTACCGGAACGCCGTTTGTGGCAAGCGTCATACGAAAGCCCAAATCCGTTCCGTGACGCGCGATTTCAAAAATATCGTCGCGCATCAGGGGTTCGCCGCCGCTTAAAATGATGATCGGCGTTCCTGTTTCGCGGATTTGTTCCAACAGTTTTTTGGCTTCCGTTGTTGTCAGTTCCCCTTCAGCCGAATCGGCCGTCGAAGAACCGCGGCAATGTTTGCATTTTAAATTGCAGGCCGCCGTTGTTTCCCACGCCAAGATTCTCGGCGGGCGAACACCGCCTGACGATTCCGGCATTGCGCCGGCATGGCCGTGCGGACATTTACCTGATTCAGAATTCATTTTATCTCCTACGTTTTTGATTAATCATTTTTTGAATAATAATTTTTGAATATCATTTTTGAATATCATTTTTGAATAATAATTTTTGAATATTACATATGAACATCATTCGTGATATTATATCCTTATTGGTTATCATTTCCAATATTATATTCTTTTTGAATATCATTTTCGATGTTATGTTATTTTTGAACATCATTTTCGATGTTATGTTATTTTGAACATCATTTTCGATGTTATGTTATGTTATTTTCAAACATCATTTTTGGACATTTTTGGATAAACACAATGCCTCGTTTCTCATGAGGTGGTCCAGAATAACGATTGCCGCCATCGCCTCTCCGACGGGAACAAAACGCGGCGCAATCACCGGGTCATGACGGCCCGCGATGTTTATTGTGATATTTTCTTCGTTCTTTAAGTGAACGGTTTCCTGCGTCACCGAAACGGATGGCGTCGGCTTGATTGCGGCGCGGAAGCGGATGATGTTTCCGGTTGAAATACCGCCCAAAATGCCGCCGGCGTTATTTGTTTTTGTCATGATTTTGCCGTCTTTGATTTCAAATGCGTCATTAAATTCGCTGCCGTATTTTCCGGCGGCCTCAAATCCGCCGCCGATTTCAAATCCTTTCACGGCGCCAACGCTCATGATTGCCTTCGCCAAGTCGGCGTCCAGTTTGTCAAAAACGGGCTCGCCGAGTCCCGCGGGGACGCCGCGGATTAATCCTTCAACGATGCCGCCGACGGAGTCGCCTCTTTCGCGGGCGGCTAATACTTCCGCTTCCATCAGCACAGCCGCCGCCAAATCCGCGCATCTGACGCTGTTCTTTTCAATGTTTTCCGCGATGCCTTCAAACGGCAAATCGCTCAGGACGCCGGGGTCGGCTTTGATGCCACCGATTTGCGTTGTGTGGCAGACGATGTCAATGCCGCATCCGGCAAGGATTTTTTTGGCAACGGCGCCCGCTGCGACTCTGCCGGCCGTTTCCCTGCCTGAACTGCGCCCGCCGCCGCGGTGGTCCCGAATGCCGTATTTTTGAACATAACCAAAGTCGGCGTGGCCCGGGCGGGGGGTCTGAGAAAGAGCGTCATAGGCGGAAGAATCGTGGTCGGCGTTGCAAATCGCCAAACAAATCGGCGTTCCCGTCGTTTTGCCTTCAAAAACGCCGGATAAAATCTAAACGGTATCCGTCTCATGGCGGGGCGTTGAGACGGCGCTTTGGCCGGGGCGGCGGCGGTCCAATTCTTTTTGGATGTCCGCGGCGGATAAGGAAACGCCGGAGGGAGCGCCGTCAATGACTGCGCCGACAGCTTTGCCGTGGGATTCACCCCAAGTCGTAATCTTGAAAACTTCTCCGAATGTGTTCCCTGCCATATTTTTACTCCGTGAAATGTACTCTGTGATATGTACGCCGTGATATGATAAGTTTGAGTCGAATACTTTTAATTATTTGCCCGCTTAAAGGTATAAATTCTCTTCGTCATAAGCGGAAGCGGATTTTCCGGCTTTTATAATTGATAAAATTGATAAAATAGAATAAGTCGGCTCATAGATATAAGTTTTCAAAAATAAGTTCTTAAAAATAATTATTCAAACGGATTCACAAGGATTCAACGATTCAAGATTCAACGATTCAAGATTCAACGATTCAAGATTCAACGATTCAAGATTCAACGATTCAAGATTCAACGATTTATGATTCAAAGATTCAAAAAACAAAAATCAAAAACAAAGGGGGATAAAATGGACCTGATTCAAATTTATAACGAAAAATGCATTATGTGCGGCCTGTGCGCGGATGTCTGTCCGAGCTACGACAGCGTTGATATTATCCCTTCGCTTTGCCGTTACTTGGAATCCGGCGGCAAAACGAAAGAGGGCACCCCTCTGGAATATGACATCCGTTTGTGTTACACTTGCAATGCCTGTACCGTCGCCTGCCCGAAAGACCTGGGCATACGAAAACTCATTTCCGCGTCCCGCGAGAAAAGAACGATGGCGAACGGCCCGACGGAAGAACAAGGGCTTGCTGATCCTTTTTCAGATAACAACCTTTTCAAAAAAATCGGCGAATGGGAGCAACCTGTCCGATTCAATAATGAAGGCAAGAAGAGCAAAGTTGTTTATTTCCCCGGCTGCGCCGCGTCTTGCATGAATAAAGTCATCGGAAAGTCCGACGTTAAAGTTTTGGAAGCCGCCGGCGTTGATTATTCCGTCATGAGCGGCATTGATTATTGCTGCGGCTCGGTATCGGCGGGCGCCGGAAATACAAAACCCCTTGAAAAACTCGGGCAGAGAAACATTGATGAAATCAACGCCCGCGGCGCTGAAATTTTAATCACGGCCTGCCCGGGATGCTACCGCGCGTTCAAACTTTTGTACCCGCAAAGGTTTGAAAACGTTCGTTTTGACGTTCTTCACATCTCGGAATATTTCGCCCGCTTGCTGGCGGAAGGGAGATTAAAGTTCAAAAGAGATATGAGTGAATATTTGAGCGGCGGCAATGCGGGTGTCGGCAATGCGGGTGTCGGCAATGCGGGTGTCGGCAATGCGGGTGTCGGCAATGCGGGTGTCGGCAATGCGGGTGTCGGCAATGCGGGTGTCGGCAATGCGGGTGTCGGC
>WRCE01000015.1 GCA_009784005.1 Candidatus Methanimicrococcus labiotermitis | reverse complement strand
TGCCTGCCTCCCCCCTGCCTGCCTACCAGCCTGCCACCCTGCCACCTGCCTGCCTGCCACCCGGCCACCTGCCTGCCTGCCAGCCTGCCACCTGCCAACCTGCCATCTGCCTGCCTGCCAGCCTGCCACCTGCCTGCCTGCCGCCTGCATTGACAGCAACCTGCCATCAGGAACTAACTACATTCATCTGCTTTTTTTTGTAATAGCCGTTCGCTTCGCGAACGTGGCACTGCTACCACCACTGCTGCTGCCACCATTTCAGCTATTGCCACCACTGCTCCTGCTCTGCCTGCCTCCTGTCTGTCGCTTGCCAACCACTTGCTTGCCACACATCTGTCGCCTTCATGTCGCCTGCCTGTCACACGTCTGTCACACGTCTGTCACATATCTGTTTCTTATTTGTCATCTATTTGTCATATTATTTGTCAACAGCCCGATATTGATTCATTCGGTTTGAAGAAACTGCCGCGCGTTCATTTCGGAAGGGGATAGTATTTATAATATGGAATGTTAGGCAAAAATGATCATTATTGATTATCTCCATTTATTCGTTGAATTATTCAGCCGATAGTGGAAAAATACGGGTATAGAAAATCACAGATTATAACTTTAACTTTAACTTAATAATTTAATAGCTTAAAAAATCAATAAAAACGATTAAAGGTTTTATTCCGGATTTACCGGTAATGTAAAGGTGATTGAATGAGTAAAACAGTAGAGATTAAACCAACAACTCGGCACGAGGGCCATACGAATTTGGTTCTGACGGTTGATGATGAGGGGATTGTTGAATCCGGCGCCTACCATAGTGTGACGCCGGTGAGAGGGTTTGAGAAATTTTTATCCGGCAAAGTCGCGGAATTTGCGCCCATTGCCGTGTCACGCTTTTGCGGCGTTTGCCCGACAGCTCACTCCATCTCATCCGTTGAAGCCATTGAAAGGGCATGCGGCATGGAACCGACAAAAGACGGCTTGATATTGAGAGAATTGACGTCTATCGGCAACAAACTGCACTCCCACCCGCTTCACCAGTTTTTGATTTCGCCTGATTATGTCCCCGAAGCCGACCGCGCTGAAGTTATCAAAAGAGTTCAGGAAATGAGGAAAATTGGGCAGTATTTCGTTGACGTGATCGGCGGCGAAGCCATCCACCCCCCGAACGTTAAAATCGGCGGCATGGCAAAGAACATCACGCCTGATGCCAAAAATAAGTTAATCGACCGCGCAAAGAACTACTTGGAACTCGCGGAAATCCAATGCGAATATATGCTGGGATTATTCAACGCGGGAAAACTCGTTGACGGAACGGAAATCCCCGAAAAACTCGGCTATCACGATTTCCCGCTTGTCGCGACCAGCTTAACCTACGGCGACAGCAGCAAATTCGATTATTCACAAGTGGTCGAGTTGTCACCCTTTGAGGAGTACCCCAAAGAAGTCGCCATCAAGGCCTGCTCCAACATTCCGAAATACAAAGGCAGCCTGATAGAAGTCGGCCCCCGCGCCCGCATGGTCACCTTTGAAAACTTCAAGGAAACGAAAGGCGCAATGGGCATTCACAAAGCGAGAGCTTTGGAAATGAAGCACTACGCCAATCGCGCTTTGACACTTTTGGACGAACTCAACACAAACGGCGCCCCGTACAGCACCGCTCCGGTCGTCGGAGACGGCGAGACCCTCGGCGTCGGCGCAATTGAAGCCGCCCGCGGCCACAACGTCCATACCGCCGTCATCGGAAGAGACGGCCGCATCGTCGATTACACCGCAATTGTCGCAACAACATGGAACATCCCTGTCATCGGACGCGCGACCGTCGGCTACCACTACAAATTTGCCGAACACGTCGTGCGCGCTTACGACCCCTGCATCTCCTGCGCGACCCACATGATTGCAAAAGACTATGACGGAAATACCGTTGATGAAAAGGTATTCCAATAATCAAATCCGAAAAATCCCAACAGATTTTTCATTTCATCATTTAACCATTCAAACCATTCAATAAATTAAGGCTTTAGATCGGTCAAATCAGTTCGATCGGTCAAATCAGTTCGATCGGTCAAATCGGTCAAATCAGTTCGATCGGTCAAATCGGTCAAATCAGTTCGATCGGTCAAATCAGTTCGATCGGTCAAATCAGTAACGAAAAATCAAGGTGACAACATGCCGGAATATCTGGAAAAAGAAGTTTTAGTCCTCGGATGCGGAAACATCCTTTTAGCGGACGATGGCTTCGGATTTGCCGTCATACAAAAACTAAACGGAATGAAAGAATCAAATCCGGTCTTAAATTCTGACAAAATCGGAATTATCGACGCCGGAACAGGCGCTTCTCACTTCATCTTATCTCTGATTGATGAAGGAACGCCCCTGAAAAAGATCATCATCGCCGACATCATTGATTACGGATTGGAACCGGGCCGCCTGACCAAACTTTACGCGAAAGACCTGCCGGATATTCCGAAGTATCAGATCGACGCGCACGACATGCCCCTTGCCGGAATGCTGACTGACATTTGCAGTAAATACGGCGTGGAAGTCGTTGTTATCGGATGCCAGTACAAACATATGTCTGCGCCCGATATCTGTATGGAACTGTCGGACGAGGTTGCCGCATCAGTTGATGAAGCCGCCGAAATGGTTATTGAAGAATTGGGAAGTTGGGAGCGGACCCAAAAGAAATGATTGTCTCCCGTCAGGCCAAAGATTAACGGCTTGCCGGTTTGAAAATATGATAAAGGTGATAAATTGGTAAGAGTCTCACATGTTCACATGAGCGGGTGTACCGGCTGTCTGATTTCCTTAGCAGACACCTATGAAAAGCTGCTCGACATCTTAAGCGCGGTGGACCTTGTATACGGCATTACGCTGACGGACGAACTCACGAAAGTGACGGAAACGGAAGATAAAATCGTCTTCGAACGAGCTTATCCTGATGATGTTGATATCGCGCTGGTGGAAGGAAGCGTTTGCTTGGACGACCATCACGCTGTTGATTTGATTAAAGAAGTGCGTGAAAAATCAAAAATCGTTGTCGCGCTTGGTTCCTGTTCAGGTACCGGCGGCGTGACCCGTATCTCGCGCGGCGGTCAAAACCCGCAGCCGACGCACGTCTCATTTGTTCCGATCTCGGCCGTTGTTAAAACGGATTTCTCGATCCCCGGCTGTCCGCCATCGACGGATTCTATTGTCAAATTCCTGATGGCCGCCCTTGAAGGCGACACGGATTATCTTGAAATCTATGCCGACTTCGTGAAATACCAAGACGCCAGCGGCGAAAACCTGATTAAACAGGTCATCAGCCAGGGTCTTTGTATGGGATGCGGCACCTGCGCGTCTGCCTGTCAAATGCGCGCCGTCACGATGTTTGACGGCAAACCCGACATTCGTATGGAATTGTGCATCAACTGCGGCTCCTGCGTTTTGCAGTGCCCGAGAATCAGAATGCCTAAAGCGAAAGGACTTTTGGAGGTGTAAAGCATGACAAACACACTCGGAGAATACACTTCAATTATCGTTGCCCGTTCGACCGACAAAGAAATTTTGGAAAAGTCTCAGGACGGCGGCATTGTGACGGCAGCCTACATCTACGGCCTTGAAAACGGCCTTTTGGACGGCGTCGTCGTTGCCGACACAGAAAAAGGCTTCAAGCCGGTGCCGAAAATCGCGAGAACCCGCGCCGAAGTTTTGTCCGCCTGCGGCACAAAATATTCGTTAAGCCCGAACATGTCCGTTGTGAAAGACGCGGTCAAAGAATACGCGCTTGAGAAACTCGGTTTCGTCGGCACGCCCTGTCAGGTTATCGCCATGAAAAAGATGATGCAGTACCCTGTTGCTTTCCGCCAAACCACCGGCAATATCAGCCTTATCGTCGGCATTTTCTGTATGGAAAACTTCCCGTACAATGCCATGAAAACGCTGATTGAGCAATACGCCCGCGTTAACATAAACGACGTCGTGAAGACAGACATCGGCAAAGGAAAACTTTTCGTTTACAAGAAAGACGGAAGCGACCCCATCGCAATCCCGATTAAGGAAACAATTCCCTTTGAACAAAAATCCTGCCACGTCTGCATGGACTACACATCTGAATTCGCGGACTTCTCAACCGGATCCGTCGGCTCTCCTGACGGCTGGAGCACCGTGCTCATCAGAAACAAGCGCGGCAAAGATTTCATTGACAAAATGATCGCCGCCGGCAAACTTGAAACCCAAGCCCCTGACTTTGAAGGAAAGATCGGCATCCCGCTTTTGGAAAAATTGTCAACAGACAAGAAAACCAAGAACGCCAAAGAAATCGAACACCGCATCGAAATGGGTTTGCCCGTTCCCTATTAATCCAAAATTGCGGCCTTTGCATTGCATCGGCCTCAATTTCCTTTTTTTTTAACAAACGGCGCCCTTTTCTGACTTTTAAAAGAAGGTTTCATTTTTTGTTTTATGGACGGTTCCGCTTTCGTTTTTTCATAAACGGTTTTTTTGGGTTTTTCATAAACGGTTTTTTGGGTTTATCACAAACGGTTTTTTGGGTTTATCACAAACGGTTTTTTGGTTTTGTCACAAACGGTTTTTTGGGTTTTCATAAACGGTTTTTTGGGTTTGTCACAAACGGTTTTTTGGGTTTATCACAAACGGTTTTTTGGGTTTGTCACAAACGGTTTTTTGGATTTCTCACAAACGGTTTTTTGGGTTTATCATAAACGGTTTTTTGGGTTTGTCACAAACGGTTTTTTGGATTTCTCACAAACGGTTTTTTGGGTTTATCACAAACGGTTTTTTGGGTTTTTCATAAACGGTTTTTTGGGTTTATCACAAACGGTTTTTGGGTTTATCACAAACGGTTTTTTGGGTTTTTCATAAACGGTTTTTTGGGTTTTTCATAAACGGTTTTTTGGGTTTATCATAAACGGTTTTTGGTTTTATCACAAACGGTTTTTTGGTTTTGTCACAAACGGTTTTTTGGATTTTTCATAAACGGTTTTTTGGTTTTATCACAAACGGTTTTTTAGGTTTTTCATAAACGGTTCCCTTTTCGATTTTTAATAAACGGTTCCCTTTTCGGTTTTTTAATAAGCGGTATATTTTGTTTAATACGGCTGCTCCCTTCTTGAAAAATCGTGCCGCCGGTTACCGCGCGTTCAAAAAACAGCCGTTTCATTTGAAAAATTTATGCGGCAACGGATGCCGCCGTGTCGTATGCCGTTTGAATCAGGCGAAGCCATGTATTCAAAGCGGAACGAAGGGAAATAATGTCATTGCTGACGATTTTTAAAATAAGCGTGTCAGTTTCGGCGGTCAGCGTGATGACGGATCTGTCGGAAATGGATTCGTTCGTTTCGGGAAGCAAACTTTTGTAAATGACGGTTATGAGTTCAGGTTCGGTTTTGAATGTAAAATCAGCCTCTGCTTTCATGAGTTCATCTCCGGGTTTTCGTTTTCGCTTTCGTTTTCGTCCTGCGGCAAAGAATCGGATTTAATGCCTTTGATGTACAAACGCAGGAACAAGCGGTCGTTTGAATAAAATTCAAGACGGTCATCCCGAATGTAAAGGCGCCGGACAAAAGCGCCGCCGCCGGCGTTTGACCCTTGCGGGATTTTTGTATCGCAGGTACTGGAAACAGCTTTCAGGTCATCGATGTCGCCGGCGTCTAAGTGACTTTTCGATCCGCGCTTTTGCGTGCTCAGGATCTTTTTCATAACCTCGATGTCCGCATTCGGCCCTCTGTCTTCAAAGACAGCGCCGTTCAAAATGCGAAAAATCGCCGACGTATCTGAACCGTAAAAAATCTTTTCGCCGTAACGCAGTTCAGCCTGCGGCACGGGGTCAAAAGAAGTTTCCGAAAAGCGGGTTGAAAGGAACAAGTTGCCGCTTTCGTCATATAAAAAAAAGCTGCCGGGATTGCCGTGAAACTCACCGACAATAAGAATGGCGCTGCCTTCCCCCCGCTCCAAAACTTCAGAAAGAGGCATTTTGCCGCGTGTCATGTAAGACGCGTCGCAGAAGAGAGCCAACTTTTTGCACAGAATTTTCGTTTTAAAAGACGGTTTTCGGGAAGACGTAATCAACAACATTGTTTTACTCGGCATTAATTCGTTTAATGGTTGCCGGTCGCTTCTTCACAAGAATTCTGTGGCCGCAGTAGAGGCAACGGACGCCGGCGTTTTCATAGTCAATGTCAATCTCTCTTTTACAATGGGAACAATAGTACGACAAGGAGAGTCACCTTTTATTAATTTAAAAAACGGATGTTTAAAATGAATGTTTTAAATGGATGTTTTAAATGGATGTTTAAAACGGATGTTTTAAATGAATGTTTAAAACGGTTGTTTAAAACGGATGTCTGATATTAAAGAATGTAAGAATGCGCTGAAATCAGCGCGCGTTAATAAAAGAAAAAGAAACAGAATGGTTTTTCCGTTTCTTTACTCTTCGTCTTCTTCTTCTTCTTCATCCAAAAAGTCATAGTGGTATTTCAAGGAGCTGTCAGAGAGAGCGTTCTTCATTGTGTTTTGGAACGACTTGGCAACGCTTGTCTGCGGGATGAATGTGCCGCCGGCAAACTTGTGGCCGCATTTCTTACATTCCCAGATTCCTGTACCTGTTCTTCTGACAGAAGGAAGGTCACATTTGGCGCATGTGTGGGGGCCTCTTGTTCGTCCTTCGAGGTCGGCGACGAGTTTTCTGTCTTTTCTGCCGTATCTGACACCAAATCTGCCCGCAGATCTGGAAACTTTACCTTTGCGTGAATTTTTTCTAACCATAATGTTTCACCTGAATAAACACGTTTTTCAACGCCTGTCCCGTCGGGAACCCGCTTTCGGCGACCGTATCAGCGGTAAAGGCCGAATGGGCTGAAAAATGTTCGTGTCTTATATCGTTTCTTATAAATCGTATAGAATAAAGCGAGATTCAACTCCTTATAGAAAGATTAGATATATATCTTTCCCTTAATTCAGCCGCTCTGTCACGGGCTAAATTGACCATTTCCAAGACCGCCGCCGGGGACAGCGGACCGGAGCCGCTCTTTTGCATACCGGAGAGCGCGCCTTCTTTGTCGGTAATGACTGTCAGCTTCGTGTCGCAGAGGCTTTCTTCGTCCATGGACGGGTCAAGAATCAAAGTGTTGTCAATGCTGACAACGGTGACGCCGACAGGCGTGTTTCGCATCGGCATCGGTATGGACGGGAAGCCGTTGGCGTCGTCTTTTGGGATGACGGTGGTCATCAAAGCGGCGATGGAGCCAAGGCACGAGGCATCGACTAAATTGCCGGCGTCATTGATAACGCTGATGTCAACGAAAACCATCCAAACGAGTTCACCTTCTCTGATACACAGCTTGCCGAGGTCAATCGATTTAGACTCACGGATACCGCGGTCAACGATTCTGGACATCTCAATGGCTTCTTCTCTGGGCGGCCCCGCTTCAAAGTCGGGGGAGGCCAAAGGATTGAGTTCCATGCCGGTCATGATGATGCCTTCTTTTGGCGAGTCGGGGAAAGGCGTTCCTTTTTGGAGTTTAATGCCGACCAAAACTTTGGTTTCGCCGTATTTCACGTAAGCGGACCCTTCGGCTTTGCTGATTACGTTTGTGAGGACTGTGATGTCTCTCATTTCCAAAAATCCGCGGCCGTCGGCGCGCTTGCCTTCAACGATTAAATTATGAATAAAATCTCTTTTTAAAGCGGAAAGTACTTCACCGGGCATGTTTACTCCTCCTCGTCATCTTCGTCTTCATCATCGTATTCAAACTCTTCGCCGTCTTCTTCCTCGGCGTCTTCGTTTTCTTCGCCGTCTTCCTCATCGATGTCGTCAACGTCGGATTCTTCAACATCGGCTTCTTCAACGTCGGTATCGTCCTCGGCGGTGATTACAAAAATGTCGGTTTCTTCATCCTCGCAGTCTTCGTCATCGAAATCGTCGTCTTCATCTTCCATTTTTGTGATGAGTTCGTCAATTTCTTTTAAATCGGCATCGCGGATGCAGATATTAATGTCATCGTCAAAAAGGCCGTCAGCCAAATCAACGTCAGCTTCGGAACCGCCGACTTCATATTCGCGGATGAGGGAGGAAATATCTTTGGCGAGGGTTTCGGAAACGCGGTTGACGAAGGCTTCCACCATCTCATCCGTTACTTCATCAAAGTCCTCTTCCTGCGCGTCGGATTCGTCAACGCTTGAAAATTCGATAAGGCCTTCATCGTCCTCGTCGGCTTCATCATCGGCTCCGATTTCGTCCTCGGCTCCGTTTTCAGATCCGATTTCGTCTTCATCTTCTTCATCATCCATGATGGAGGCGTATTTTTCCATTAAAGCCGCTTTTTGGATTTCAAGAACCCGGCGGCAGCCTTTTTGAACAAGCTCCATGGCTTCTTCAAATTCGGACGGCGTTAAATGCCCGTCCATTTGAATCAATGTGATTTTGCCGTCTTCGGTCATGGCAATCGGAAGGTCGGCTTCGCCGTAATTGTCTTCCGGTTTGTTCAGGTCAAGGACGATTTTGCCGCCGACTTTACCGGCAGCGCAGGCGGAGATGAGGCCGCGCATGGGAATGCCGGCGTCAACCAGCGCCAAAGAAGCGGCGTTGATAGCAGCCGTTCTTGTACCGGCATCGGCTTGCAGCACTTCGACAAAAATGTCGATTGCGGCTTTGGGATAAGCGTCGCTGAAAATGACGGGCTCGAATGCTTCGCGGCTGACCTTTGAGATTTCGCTGCTGCGGCGGCTCGGACCCGGCCGGGCGCGGTCTTCCACGGAGAAAGACTGCATATTATATCTGTAGCGGATAACCGCTTTCCCTGCCAATTGCATACGGCGCGGGTGGGCTTCTCTTGGGCCGTACACGGCGGCAATCACTTTGTTTGCGCCCCACTCCAAGTAGCAGGAGCCGTTGGCGCGCGACAGCACGCCGATTTTGATTTTCATCGGACGGATTTCGTCCGGTTTTCTTTGGTCTGTTCGAAGACCATTTTCATCAAAAAAAACAACATCAGTTTGATTTGAACTCATTTCGCATTTCTCCGGAATATAAATTTGATTCTTAACCCGTTCTTTATTTTCAATATTTTTCAATATATCTTCAATATTTTCCCTTCACCTGTCGGATTTGTTTTTGTCAAGAGCGGGCGGGTGTATAAAATAGACACTTTCAAAGCAAGTACAGTTATCTTGCCGGCCGGTTTTTTGCCGTTCGGCAGCGCTTTTGGCAGCGGGGGACTTTTTTGCGGCGGGGGCATTTGCGGGTACGTTTGCAGGTGCATTTGCGGGTGCATTTGCAGGTGCATTTGCGGGTACATTTGCAGGTACATTTGCGGGTGCATTTGCGAGTGCATTTGCGGGCGTATTCCCGTTATCCGCCGTTTTTTTATCCATCCTTTTTTTGAGGGCGGATGATTCAAGTTCAGCTTCCGAAGACATTATTTCGGAAGTTTCTTCGGGCGCGCCCAAAACGCTTTTCTTTTTGGAAACGGGTTTGGGTTTTGCTTTCGAAGACGGCTTGGAATCGGATTCAATATCCGCCGTTTCATCTTTTTTGCCGCGGCTTGTTCGGCCGAGTAAAGCGTACTGTTCATCAATGTAAGCAGCCGTCAAGTCGGTAAGTCCCGGAACTCGGGCATCGGCTTCAATCTTTTTAAGAGCGGCCGTTAAAATGTCCATATCTTCGGAATTTCCGTTCATCCAGATGCGGCCGTTGCCGCCGACAAAGACGTCGCAGCCGGTCTTGGCTTTCAGCATGGAAATCATCGCGCCGGAGCGGCCGATGATACGGGAAACTTTAGAATACAGCACTTCGTGAAGGCGTCCTTTGGTTAATTTTCGGCACACGGGGTCTTTGTAAGTGAGCTCAACCTTCATTTCCGCATTGACGTCGGTCACTTTGAGCAAAACAGTATCTCCGATTTCAAAGTGCTTCGTCATTTCTTCAGAGGGCACCCGAATGGGATATTCCATGACATGCAAAAGTCCTTCATAGGGGCAATTGATATCAAAAATCCAGTTCGATGATGTCACAACGGTTGTGTAGCCGATAATTAAGTCATTTTTCTTCGGTAAATAGGGACCGGACAGCGGATGAACCGAAAGTTTTCCTTTTTGCGCCAGAAGTCCGCAAACCGATGCGTAAACTTTTCCGCCGGAAACATATGTCCCTTGGCCTGATAATGACGGGTTGTCCGACAGCAGTTCCCCGGGTATAACTATTCTTTTCGTGTCCATTACTTATCCTCTTAACGTCCTGTTTGAGTTTTATACCGTACGTTTTAATCGTTTTTATAGTCTTTTACGAAAAACGATAAAAACAATAAAAAACGAGAAAATAAAAAAAATTCAAGTTGATTATTTAAAGCCGCTGAAAATCTGAAAATTCAGCCCTTTTTTTTGTGACTTTATTCACGGTTTCATTTGTGACTTTATTCACGGTTTCATTTGTGATTTTATTCGCGGCTTTATTTGTGATGTGATTTATATTCACGGCTTCGTTTATGACTGCCGCGGCTTTATTTTTGAGCGGGCGGGTCGTCCTTTATCAGTTTTGTTTCAGCTTCGCCTTTGGTTATGTGGTTCAGCATGGCATAGAAATCGGTTTGCATGCCGGCGGGAATTCTAACAACCGCAATCCATGAACCGTCTTTTTGCCATTCGTTTTTCAGCATTTTGCCGAAAGCCGAAATATCTCCGTAAGCTTTGGGGGCAAACAGAGCCGGAATTCTGACGGCAACGCTGACTTCTTCAAAGCGAATCGGAATCAGCGGGCGGATGGCTTTCATGGTGATTTGGACCAATTCTTCCACGCTTTTCATGGGGTCGATGTTCACTTTGGCTTCTTCCATCGCAATCTCAATCCGCTGCGGCGGATGCGGCGCCATTGTCTGCGGGTTGACCGCGTTTTGTGCAATAAACGTCACGACCAATCGTCTTTTTTCTTCTAAGAAGCGTTTGCGCTGCTCCTTTGTCAGCTGAAGCTCGCCTTCTTTTAAAATGTAGGCGGCGATTTGAAGCACGTCGTCCGTGTGAAAAACGGAGACCAAATCTGTTTCGGCAATCTTATCGCCGCGGCTTGCGTTTTCAAAGACATTTTCAACCGCCAAAACATCGGCGATGTTAATATTTTCGCCGCGCTTGTAAGCTAAAGCCAGTTCGGGGTCAACAAGAATTTCAAATTCTTTGCTTCCTTTTTTAATATGAGCAGTAACGGCATCGTCCAATGAAACCATAAAACCATATCCTGAATTTTCAAAAGAACAATATCTTAGATGATTGTGTGATGATTATGCGATGATTACGTGATGATTATGTGATGATTTTGTTAACTTTGATTCTCATTTGATTCTGTTAACTTTGATTCTTATTTGATTCTGTTAACTTTGATTCTGAGATTGATAAGATTGATATTAATCATTAAAGTTAAAAAACGATTTGAAGTTAACGGATTAACCTCAAACCGTAATTGTTTTTTTGAAAAAAAATCAAATCAGATTAAATCAAATCAGATTAAATCAATCAATATTAGATTAAATCAAATATCAAGGTCTGCCTCTTTGGCTGACGGGGCGCCGTCGCCGCCGCCTTCGGGCCGGGGGTATTTTTCAAAAATCTTGTCAGCGTATACCTTGACTTCTTCCGTCGTCAATTTTCTGAAGTCGCTGTCAGAAACCGGCACAATGCCGACCTCAAGGGTTTCGGGATTGAATTTGCCGTCCGCTGCTTTGTAAAGCGCTTCAACGCCGAGCAAGATCGCGTCGTCAAGCGTCATTTTCTCATCGAATTCGGCTTCAAACGTTTCAATCACGGGGATGCGACCGGCGCCGATTGCCGTTGCTTTGTATTCCAAAAGCGCGCCGCTCGGGTCTGTTTCAAAGAGACGCGGGGTGTTGTCTTCAACGCCGGCAATCAAAAGTGATGTGCCGTATGGGCGGATGCCGCCGTATTGCGTAAAGGTTTGCTTGTGGTCGCAAATTTTCTTTGAAATAACTTCAACGCCGATGGGTTCATCGTATGAGACGCGGTTGACCTGCGCTTCAACGCGGGCGCGGTCAATGAGCGCGCGTGCGTCGGCGACAAGACCGGATGTGGCTGCGCCGATATGATCGTCAATTTGGAAGATTTTTTCAATCGAATTGGCTTCGATTAAACGGCTGGAAACGCGTTTGTCAACCAAAAGGACAACGCCTTCGCAGACTTTGATTCCGACTGCGGTTGTTCCTCTTTTGACAGCTTCTCTTGCGTATTCCACCTGATAGAGACGTCCGTCGGGGGAAAATACGGTACTTGCACGGTCATACATCTGAGGTGCCCCAATATCTTTCATAGTTTTTGAACTCCTTTGTTTTTGCAATTGCATTAATTAAACGTGTTCTTATTTGAACTCAGCGGATAATTCACCGTTATCGAAAAAACCGAATGAGATTTAAGACGAAAATTTAGATGAAATTAGATGAATTTAATGAAATTAAATGAATGAGATGAAATTAGATGAAATTTAATGAATTTGATGAAATTAAATGAATGAGATGTATTGATGAAATTAATGAAATTTAATGTCCTGCTTTGAGCCGTTTCAAGTACTTTGTTTCGGCGCCTTTCACTGTTCCCGACACGCCCGCCGACCTGACGATAACGGATTGCCCGTCAACGCCGGTCATAAACGCCAAAACGGCGATTGTTTCGGAAACAGCCGTATGCTTGCACATTATGATCCCGGTATTGTCTTCAAATCCGAGAACCGAGACGCCGCATTTCGAGAAACCGAAATCGCCCAAAAGCGAACAGCCCGCGTAAGAGACGGCGTTGATGAACGCGTTTCTTTGGATCGGTTCATCACTGAGGACTTCGATTGCGATATAGCGTTTCCGCCCGCGAAGAGTCGGAAGTAAAGGCTCCAAATTAAACACCTGTATATTTAAAAGTAAAGTATAGGTAAAGAAACGTATCGGTAAAGAACGTATATAAAACGTATAGGTAAAGAAACGTCACATCATTTAATGATTCCTGTTCGGATATACAATCAAATCAATCAAATGTCGCCGTTTTCGTTCAAAATTTCAGCGTCGGTCATGATTTCAGCGTCGGTCATGATTTCAGCGCCTGCCATGATTTGAACGCCGGATTTCTGTTTTTGCCGCCTTTTGAGGATTTCGCCCGGCAGCGTACTGACGGCGGCTGTTGTCTCTTCTTGCGTCAATCCGAGAAGCTGCCCGAAAGCCTCCAGCTCGTAAGGCCCGCGCTGTTCAAAAAGAGTGCCGGCGCCGCTGAATAATAGGGTCGGGACATTGTATTCTTGAAGGATTTGAACCATTTCGGCCGCTTCCGCGAACAGTTTGCTGCGGCGGTATCCTTTCACAAAGAGGAAGGGGGCGATATCAAAAGCGAAAGCCGTCTTTTTATCGGCCGCGATTTTGGCGACGATGTGATTGATTCGGCCTGCCGCCGGTTTTTGAGGGTTGTTTGAAATCGGGATGACGGCATCCGTGTCGGGTGATTCGGCCGCCGCGCGAATGATTTTTTCATCCGCCGAACGAACGGTCAGAAAATCCGTGTTTGGGCGTTCTTTTTTAATGAGAGAATAAAGTTCGTTTTCATTGTCGGCTTCGATTTCCGTACCTTTGAGGTAACGAATCGGCCTGCCGTTTTCTGAGAGAGCAGGATCAAAGTTCGGATTAAAGAGAGTCGGATTTAAGAGATTCTGAAATGCGCCGTTTTGGTCATTCTGTCCGGTCTTTCCACTTTGATTTCCCTTTTGATTCTGATTTCCCTTTTGGTTCTGATTTCCCTTTTGAAACAGAATGACATCCGTGAAATTGAATTTTTTAAAAAACCGATTGACGTTTTCTGTCATTGCGTTGTCTTTCGGGTCGCAGCCGGTCTTGGCGCAGATTTCATCGGGAAGCGCTGCCGACACGTAATCAAAATAAGTTTTGGAAGCGGTATCTGTTTTGGGAGCGGAATCATTTGCAGCCAAACAATTCCTCCACGATGGGACCTGCTTTTTCCCATGATTTCGGATAGGTTTCGATTTTGACGCGGACAAAAACGGCGTCAGAGGATTCGGTGAAGCGAAGGCGGCCGGCGGCGGCGTCTTGCTTTGAAAATCTCATAAAAAAGTTTAAATCATCATCGAGGCGCTCTGTCATTTGACTACGAAGTGTTTCTAAGTCTTCGTCGGTGATGTTTTCTTTGAAGAATTGAACGAATTTAGAACAAGCGCTTTTCTTTTTCAAAACAGCGGTTTTGATGTGAATCGGGTTATTAAAATGCCCTTCGGTCTTTATTGTCTCGGTCAAGCCGCTGAGCTCATCTTTTTGAGACGAGCCGGGCGCCGTCAGGCAGGATGCCAAAAAAAAGTCCAGAGCCGAGCCGACTCCGGACAAATCTTCCGTCGCGTGCGCAATGACGCGAAAATTGATATGATGAATCATTTTATGAATCATTTTCCTCTGTTCATGTGTGAGCGAAGGCTTGGTCTGTTCTTTTCAGAACCGTTTCCGCGGACCGCTAAACCTCTGCCTTTCTTGCCGGCGCTTGTCAGGCCGCGCTGTGCTCTGCCGCGGTTTGCGGGGTTGCAGATCCAGTTGAGGTGTTTGTCACTCTGAATGACAGGGTGGCTGGGGTCAACGAGAATAACTTCGTACCACTTGAATTTACCATCTTGGGCGACCCAGTAGGAGTTCAAGACTTCCATGTTCGGGTATTTACGTCCGGCGCGTTCTTCACAGATTCTCTGGATACTCTTTCCGGCGGTGATTTTTCTCATACCCATGTTGTGAGTACGTCTTCCGCGAATGTATCTGGGGAGTCTGAGGCCGCCGCGTCTGACTTTGACACGCGTGATAATGATGCCCTGCTTGGCTTTGTAGCCGAGGGATCTGGCGCGGTCGATTCTGGTCGGTTTGTCAATTCTGGTGACGGAGCCTTCCTTTCTCCATTTCTGGAGGCGTTCCCATCTGAGTTCGTCAACGTAGGTCTCTTCAGGTTTTTTCCATGCGTCTCTGACGTATGCGTAATAAGATTTTACCATTTTGTTTCACCTAAATAAATTTGGTTTCACGGTTCAGCCGCCGCTTTCGGCAGCCACATTCCAACGGGACGTATCCCGAAATGAAACATGGGACATAACAGTTCATTGCATTTAAAGGTTTGTCAAGGAAAAATAAAAAACAAGATATAAACAAAAAGCAAAACAAATGCGGAAAACAAAGCATACACGGAAAACAAGACATCGGAAAACAAGACATCGGAAAACAAACATAAACGAAAAACAAAACATATAAAAGCCGCCGGTGCGTAACGGGGGGTTATATGACTCCTCTCAATCCGGCCGTTTCAGGCTCGCCGATTTCGCTCCCTTTGAAAACAATTGTCGTTGAACTTGACCAAAACGGTTTTCGGTCAAACAAAGAAATCAGCGCCGCCGCTTTAAAAACCGCCGGCGATATCCTTAAAGAACTCAATATCAACGAAGAGACGGCGCTTCTTTTTTTCAGAGGCGACCCGATTCCGTTTGATGAGAAAATCGGTGACATCGGCATTGAAAACATCCGGGACGGCGATTTCAAAGTTTTGAAAGTCATCTTTGATTGAATTATCAATTAAAACATCATTGTCAAGGGCCATTTACCCCTTCCTCTTCATCAGTGGGATTGATGTAGATGTATCTGTTTTTTTCATGTCGTCTTGACCGGAAACCGAGCATCCAATCGAATTTATGGTAAACATAATACCCGTGGCTTATAAAAAAAATAACATTAGCCATCCCATACAAAGCTGGCAAAATAGATATGCCCGCTGACCTGTCCCCGAAAATGAGAGCATAAATAATTATAGATAACCATGAGATTAAAATCACATATCGTTCGCGTTTGAATAATTTGTGTGTAAAAAAATTAAGTCCTTTTTTGAAATAAATTTTTGTCAATACAAAAACGATGATAAACGCTGATGTGGAGAAATATAGAACTGCTATTAATGCTTGTATACCTTCGTGCAAAGAGGATCCGTGCACGTTTGGAAAAATGAGCCAGCAACCGATCAACATAAGCATTGTCCCGACCGCCCAAGCCGCCGTTGGCACATATACTCGCCTATAAATAGTTACTTCGGCATCTTCTGTATTTTGTTCCATAAATTATTTAAGGTGTTTTGAATATATAATCTGACCTATGCAGTCACTGTATGTCGAAAAAAAGAAGTGAAGGATGTTTGAAACATCCTTTCGTTTATTATTATCTTTTCGGGCGTTTTCATCTGCTACTTTTATAGCTCGCGACATCCATTATGACCGTTACAGGTGTTTTGATTGAATTTTGATTGATGAAATGATTGAATTTATTTTTGATTGGATGATGTAATTACACAGAATAATAATGGAGTAATACAAAGTAATATCTGAGTAAAAACTGTTTGAAATGCAAAACAGTTAAAAATGTAAATAGCGTTTCGGAATAACTACAGAAAATCTCTGATATTGGGTTTGATTTAATAATGACCGAAATAAAACAAAGACCTGAAAAGCTTCTTTTCGTCTACGGCGTTGACGGCCTTTTGGAAAACAAAATCTCTCTTTTTTTGAAAAGAAATTTAACGCCATCGAAAGTAGAGTGTCCTCTCTACCGCTTGATCCATACAGCGTCAGGCTTAGACCCCGAATTCGTTGAACTGATGAAGAAAAACGATATCGGATATGAGCTCTTATACCGCAACGAGTTCATCAAAAAGTACGAATGTTTTGAAATTTTCGGAAAATTCCAAATCAGGGAAGTGACCTACCCGACTGTTTGCATTGTCGTCGGCCATGAAAAAGAAGAGCGCGAAATTTACGAGCTCATCCAATCCCGCTATTTTAACAAATGCGATTCCCTTTCTTGTTTTGAAAAAGTTTTGGAACGCAAACACCTTCTGTTCCAAGAGGTCGGCCCCGATGAATTCAAACGGATCAGCTGTCCCGGTTATAAATCAGACGACGATGAAACGGACGAAAAAGAAGAAAAGAAGCAGAAGATTGAAAACGCTCAAAAGAAAATCGCCGACATGGAAGATGAAATTAAAAAACAGGCTGAGTAAACGCTAGCTGAGAAAAGCAGGCTGAGAAAAGCAGGCTGAGTAAAAACAATCAATCAGAGTAAAAAACGGCTGATTTATGTTAAAACAGCCCGTCCTCTTTCTTTTTATAAAAATTTAAAAATAAAAAATGAATCGATACATTCATTTCTTTTTTCGAGCGCCGATGTTCACTTTTACGGGTTCTGAAACGCTGCCGTCCTCATCATCGTCTTCCCCGTCGTCCGTCATGTCGATCGTTACGATTTTTTCGCTTTTGCGGGGCGGCTTTTCTTTTTCTGCCGGTTTTTTGGGCTCTTCTTCCTCTTCGCTTACTGTTCGGACGGCGGAGAAGTAGATGCCCGCGATTGCGATGATCACGGCGACGATGATGCTGTAAACGAAGTAGGCAGCATGGAAGACGTAGCCGCCTTCCGGCATTGTAATGGATAACACATAGCTGCCGGCGCTCCAAAACAGAAGCGTACCGGATAACGCGAACAGCATTTCTACAATCAGGTCCTGATAGTCTTTTTTGCTGTAAATGCGGTCAAATATTTGGCCGAGGATGTAGACGAAGACTGCGGCGGCATACCACAAAACCGTTCTTTTTATGAACAGCGAAAGCAGCGGAATGATGCCGTAGTAGCCGATGTTGCCGAAGTTGACGATTTTCCAAAGGTCAATGACGCCGGCTATCGTTCCGATGGTTAACAGGAGAATGGAAGTAATCGTTGTGACAAAAGACAATTGGTGCTCTTGGAACGAGTTTTTCAGGTTTGACCAACCGATTGCGATTTTTTCGTTAAGGGAATAGGCTCTTAAAATCATGTACATGCCGACAATAAAGAACGTTCCGATAATGGCAAGCTGAGGCTGGTTGGCAATCATCGCCATCGCGTAAATGATTAAAGCCAAACCGATGGGCACGAAAAACGTTTGAAGGAATTTCGGGTCTTTTAAGAAGTTTTTAATCATGTAGTATGTGCTTTCCAATCTTTCGCTCTGCATGACAACGATTCTTTGAACGGAATCTACTTTCACGCGGGACTGAACAATCGGAACCAGCGACTCGTCTTCTGCGCCGTCTGATACGAAAATGGCGCTTTTGACTTCCTGCATCGATAAAAACTCATCCAGCTGGTCGGCAATCTTTTTGTCGGAAATCGCGCCGACGTTTTTATCGCCGGCAAAAGAAACAATGTCTGCGTCAACGCCAAGCCGGCGCAGTTCATCAAGAATACGGATGCCGCCGAAAATCGTGTTCGTGTCCGAGTCTTCCGGGTCGACGGTCGCTAAACTGACCGCCGCGGCGACATTTGCCCCGCGTCCAACGACAGGCGTAATCACTTTCGCTTTTTCTCCGAGATCGTTGTCCCGGTCAATACAAATGACGAGCGTATCCATTTTTACAGTTCCCGTTGCGGATCCTTTTGATAAGTGTATAAAATGTGAAGTGTGAAGTGTGAAGTGTGAAGTGTGAAGTGTGAAGTGTGAAATGTGAAGTGTGAAATGTGATTTTACTATTCTTTAGTTTCCATTCTATTTATATTTAAATATCGGGTAAATCCGAGAAATACCGAATTTTTCCCGGGTTATCGGATGACAGGCGGCGGATTAGTTTTTCAGCGCACACCAGTTTCTTTTTCTTTAAATCGGTAACGTTTCTGTCATTAAAATCAAACCCTAACAGCGTTATCTTTTCAGCGCCAAACGCTTGTGCCAGAAAAACGCATCTGTCTCCATCCGTAAAGCCGCCGAAGTTGTACAATTCGGCCGGCGGCCGGCATTGGCACGTCGGAATAATCGTGCCGTTTTTTATTTTTTCAGCCAACAGCAGCAGATATTTTTGAATCAGCGCCGTGTTGTCTCCATGAGCGTGAATTAAAAGAAGAGCGCCGTTGCCGGCCGCTGCGATTTCTAAAATCGCGTCGCCCGGCTGCCTGCCGTCTAAATCCGTCATAATAATATCCGGCACTCGGCCTCGATTTAATAAAACGGCGGCGGCGCCGTCGGCTGCGATGATCGTGTCTTCTTGATTTTGTTTTTCCGAACACTGCATTTCTGAATTTTGTTTTTCCGAACACTGCATTTCTGAATTTTGTTTTTCCAAACACTGCTTTTCTAAACATTGTTTTTTCAAATACGCGTTCCATTCCTTTTCAAGAGACGGCGCATTGCCGCAAATCACAACAGACCGGCGACCGATTTTTGATTTCAATACCTGAAACGGTTCGACTGATGACGTTTCTCGATTGTCATCGAAGCCGCCGTTTTGAGTGGTGTCGCCTTTAATTTCTTTGATTCGCTCAGACAGCCAAAGGGCAGCCTTCTCATCCTTTTCCTGTGAAAAGCCGAATCGGTTTATTATTTCTAAATACAGCGGTTCCCATTTTTCAAAATCCATCTCAATTCTCCTGCTTGCTCGGTTGGTTCCTTTTATTAATTGAATTCAAATTAATTAATATATCCTCTGACGAGCCAAAAAACTCTGTCAAGCTAAAATAATAAATGAGTCTGAATTGAAGCCTGTTTTTATTGTTTTTTCATCAGATTGCCACGCCCGCTCTTTGTATTGTCTTTTTGAGAACAACTGCCGCGCGCCTCGCGCCGCGCGCCATGCGTTCTGAAATTGTTGCCTCATTTATATTTCAGTCCTTTCCAAAGTCATGCCATCTCGATTCAAAAGTCATCAGGCGGTCATTTTTCGACGATGGCGGCGACAGCAACTGTTTTAATCCTCTTGTGTCTGATTTAACCTGCATTTTGAGTTCCGTCAGCGAAACATTAATAATCACTTCAATTTTATAAGCCGTATTTACACTGTGATACTGTGATACACTGTGAAAGTGAATATGAAGTGAATATGAAGTGAATATGAAGTGAATATGAAGTGAATATGTAAAGAGGGTCATTCAAATGTCAAAGATTAAAGTTGGTGTTTTGGGCGCCACCGGCAATGTCGGGCAGCGTTTTATTCAGTCATTGGAAAACCACCCGTGGTTTGAAATTTCAGCTTTGGCGGCGTCTGAGAGAAGCGCCGGCAAGCCGTATGCCGAGGTTGCCGATTGGAAGCTCGGTATGGAGATTCCCGAGTCTGTCGCGGATATTGAAGTTGTGACGACCGATCCGAAAAAGATTGACGCTGATGTCGTTTTTTCGGCTTTGCCTTCTGATTTGGCGCTGACGGCCGAGCCGGCTTTCGCGCGGGAAGGGTTTGTCGTTGCCAGCAACGCTTCTGCGTTTCGTATGGAAAAAGATATACCGCTGTCGATTCCAGAGGTTAATCCCGAGCATTTGGGTTTGATTGACATTCAGAAAAAGAATCGCAAGTGGGACGGCTGTATTATTACAAATCCGAACTGTTCCGCCATTATGATGGCCGTTACTTTAAAACCGCTGCTTCAATTCGGTCTTGAATCCATCAACATCGCGACGATGCAGGCTATTTCCGGCGCCGGCTACAGCGGCGTTTACGCCATGTCCATTTATGACAATATCGTGCCGTATATCAGTGAAGAAGAAGAAAAGATTCAAACCGAAACGCTGAAGATTTTCGGCGACTTCGATGGCTCGGAAATAAAGGACGCGAACTTTAAGGTCAGCGCTTCTTGTCACCGCGTTCCCGTGATTGACGGCCACACCGAAGCGATATGGGCAACGATGAAATCCAACCCGACGCCCGAAGAAGTCCGCGAGGCTTTCTTGAAATTCGACCCCGGCCTTTCTCACCTCCCGACCGAACCGAAGCACCCGATTATCGTTCGCGACGAACAAGACCGGCCGCAACCGAGACTTGACCGCGACATGGGCAAAGGCATGAGCGTTTCCGTCGGCAGAATTCGAGAAGGCATCCGTTACGTCGCGCTCGGTCACAACACGGTGAGAGGGGCAGCGGGCGCCAGCGTTTTGAACGTCGAGCTTCTCAAAGAAAAAGGATACCTCTAAACATTCTTTTTGTTTTTTATCTGGTATTTCTCTTGTTTTGTTCTGCAAAAAACATAAAACCGAGGATAAAAAACATACAAAAAACATAAAACCGAGCAGGTAAAAAACATACAAAAAATATACAACCACCTCCATTTTTGGATTTGGGCGATGCGAAGCAGCGCACAAATACGAAAATGGAGATTTCTGCTAAAAAATAAAGAGAAAAAATATACAGCATTTTTTTCTTGTTTTTTTCTTGTTTTGTTTCTCTCCATCTTGCTTTTTTCAAAAAAATTACAGTTTGTTATTTCTATTTTATTTTTAGTAGAAATCTCCATTTTCGGATTTGTGCGCTGCTTCGCATCGCCCAACTCCGAAAAAGGAGGTGGTTTAATGTCTTTTGTTTGTTTTTATCTGTCCGGTTTAATGTCTTTTGTTTGTTTGTCAGCCCATTAGTTTGTCAGCCAATTGGTTTGTCATCCCATTGGTTTGTCATCCCATTGGTTTGTCAGCCCATTGGTTTGTCAGCCCATCGGTTTGTCAGCCCATTGGTTTGTCAGCCCATTGGTTTGTCAGCCCATTGGTTTGTCATCCCATTGGTTTGTCAGCCCATTGGTTTGTCAGCCCATTGGTTTGTCAGCCCATTGGTTTGTCAGCCCATTGGTTTGTCAACCCATCGTCAAAAACGTTTAATCAAAAAAGAAGCGGGTTAACCAAAAAAAGAATTGTTTAATCCAAAAAAAGAAACGGGTTAACTATTGAAAAGGAATTTTTCAACGAAAAAAGAAACGGGAAAAGAAACGGGAAAAGAAACGGGAAAAGAAACGGAAGATGTCTTTTAAAAATCAAAATATCAAAGACATATCCGCTTCAAAACCGATGACGGCATACCCGAGGTCAAAGGCGGTCAGAACGCCGGGGTGGAGTTCGCCAAAGACGCCGGCTTTTTGGCCGCCGATGTATATGTCGGCGGCTCTTCCGGGGAGGAAGGCGGGGTCATCGGATTCTTTGAGTTCGTAATCGGTTGACAGTTCTCGCATGAGCGCGTCGGCGACTTCGGCCATTTCTGTGAAGTTGGCGGCGTGGTGAATGGAAACGGCGGCGATTTTTTGTTTGTTCTTTTGGAGGATTGCGGTTTCGCCGACTTCAAATATTTTTTGCGGCAATTCGCGGTGGCGGTTGAGCGCTAATATTTCCAAGAGGCCGGGGAGAAGCGTTGTCCTGAGCATTGTTTGGTCTTCACTGATCGGGTGAAGGACATATGTTACGTCATCCGTTACCGGGCGGCGCATGTTTTCAAAATGGATTTTTTCACTGGTCAGCGTGAACGGCATGACTTGGCTGTAGCCGAGTCCGGTCATCGCTTCGCAGGCCGCAAGTCTGGCGATTGAGAGGGGGTGCGATTTGCCGGCGGTGTATGTTTCAGGAAGTGCTGCCGGAATGTTCGCGTAGCCGATGCCGATTGCTGCGTCTTCGATGATGTCGAATTTGTGCAAGATGTCCGCGCGGTAAGCGGGAACAGAAACGCCGAAGGTCACGGGGTCGGGGCTTTTGGAAATGATTTCAGCGCCGATGCCCATTTTCGCAAGCGCTTGAATAACGTTTTCGGATGTCATCTTAAAGCCGAGGTGAGATTCGATTTCGTCTTGAGTGATGGTGTGGGAGGATGGCGCCAGATTCGGTAAAATCGTTTCTTTGCCGTTTCCGCTGTTTTCGCCGTTTTCATCGTTTCCGCTGTTTCCACCGTTTTTGCTGTTTCCACCGTTTTTGCTGTTTCCGCTGTTTTCGCCGTCGATAATCCTGACGGCTTCAATGATTCCGCCGCGTTCGGCGAGCGCGGTCACGACGATGTTTAAGGCGGTGTAAACTTCTTTGCTCGTGCCGGTTACGTCAATCAATAATTCTTTTGTGGATTCTGTTACAGACGTTAATGTACCGTTGATGATTGGCGGGAATGACAAAATGTTTCCGTCAGCGTCTTTAATGATTGGGTAGCGGGGCATGTCTTTGACGAGATGGGCGTATTTGATGCCTTTGGCGTGTTTTTCAAGTATTTCCGCCATCGTCATTTTTTCGGTGTGGTCAAGCGGGACAAAAGCGAAATCGGGGGATTCGGTCATGTAGGTGAACGGCCCGGTAATGCCTGCCATGTCGTGAACGCCGATGGATACTTTTTTACGGCCGCGGCCGAGCGCCCAGTGCAAGTCTTCCTGTAAGTCCATGAGTGATTTGATTGACGAAGACGTGAATGTCAGGCCGCGGACAACGGCGCAGCCGAGGACGGGACGAACGTCTTTGACATCTTTTTGAATCGTAATTGTTGTTTGCGGCGGCTTGACGTCATATTTTTTAAGCCCGGGGTCCGTGCCGAAAAAGGCTTTCATGGCGCGGGATACGCCCTCAACGCTGTAGAGGTCGGGGCGGTTTGGGAAGAATTCGATGTCAATCGTTTCCTCTTCCACGCGTTCCACTTCGGCGCCGATCATCGACACGTTGTCGATGATTTTCTGGCGGTCAATGCCGGAGAGCATCTCCAAATCCTTTGAATCAATTGTAATAACAGGCATAATTTATCGATGAATAAGCGCATTAATGATAGAGTTTTCAATTTGAATATTGAATGATAAATAAATTGTAAGGTATTGATGAATTTAAAATGATAAATTTAGAATATTTAGAATATTGAATGAAGTAAAGTATTAAACTTTCTTTGGTATATGAATTATTCCGTTCTCCTTCCGCCCTTTTCATATTCTTTTCATATTTTTTTCATATTCTTTTCATATTCCTTTTCTTTCTCTTTTCCGTCTCTTTTCATCTTGCTTTTTTCAAAAAAAATACGGTTTATTATTTCTCGTTATTTTTGGCAGAAATCTCCATTTTCGAATTTGTGCGCTGCTTCGCATCGCCCAACTCCGAAAATGGAGGTGGTTATATGTTTTTTGTTTGTTTATATCGTGTTTTGTCTCTTTTCATTGTGTTTTGTCTCTTTTCATTGTGTTTTGTTTGTTTTCATCTTGTTTTGTCTCTTTTCATCCGTTTTCTTTCTCTTCTTCTCATCCTTTTTCTTTCTCTTCTTATCATTGTTTGGTTTTCTGCAACCGTTGGTTTTTTATAGAACATTAATCAGTTATTTGTTAGATTTCTTTGTGAAATTTTGGCTGTTTTTGGTTTCAAAACAGCTCGATGCATCTTGAAAATGTATCACTTTTATCTCTTATTACACTATCCATTACACTATCAAACACTATCAATTATCCGACATTATCAACTTCATTCAGGAGATTTATTATGGCAAAAACAGGACCGATTATTGTTTTAGATCCGGGGAAAGAACAAACGAAAGGGAACGAAGCGCTTTTCATGAACATTGCGTCTGCCAGAGCGGTCGCCAGTTTGGTTCAGAGCACGCTTGGGCCCAAGGGCATGGACAAAATGCTCATTGACAAATTGGGCAATGTCAATATGACGAACGACGGCGTTAATATCTTAAAAGACATCGGCATTGAAAATCCGGCGGCGAAGATGGTTGTCGAAGTTGCTCGTTCTATGGAAACGACTGCCGGCGACGGCACGACCAGCTCGGTTATTCTCGCGGCGGCGCTTTTGGACAAAGCCGAAAAGCTTGTCAAGAAGGGTATTCACCCGACGATGATTGCCAACGGGTTTCGGATGGCTGAAGAAAAGGCGCTTGTGCTTTTGAACGAAAGCGCTATCTGCGTCACCGCGGAAAATCAAGGAAAGATTCTCAGGCAGGTGGCTGTCACCTCGATTACCGGAAAAGCGCCCGACTCTCAAAAAGAATTATTGGCAGACATCTGTGTCAAAGCGGCCGAAGTTGTCGAGGACGACGGATTCGTTGACGTCAGAACCAAAATCATTCGTGTTGTTGAGCTTCAAAAGAGAATTGAAGAAACAGAAGTCGTTGAAGGCATCGCTCTCAACGCGGGCGCATTGAGCCGCAAAGCGCCGCTGGTTGTCAAGAACCCGAAAATCGCTCTTTTAGATATTGAAATCACAGCCGGCAAAACAAAGACCGGCTCCGTTATGGTTGTCAGCTCTCCCGAGGAGCGCCAAAAGTTAATCGACAACGAGAGGCAGACAGTTCTTGAAGTCACTCAAAGAATCATTGACACGGGCGCAACCGTCGTTTTCACAACAAAGGCAGTCAAGCCGCACGTTTTGGAAGTCTTTGACAAACACAATATTTTCGTTTCCCGCCCGATTGAAGAAAAGACCATTGAAAACATTTCTTACGCAACAGGCGCCCGTATTGTGAGAAATCCCAAAGAAATCTCAGAGGCCGACCTCGGCGAAGCCGGTCTTTTAGAATGCATTGCACATAACAACAGCGGAAAAACATTTGTCCGCGACGGTAAAAACTCAAAAGTCGCCACAATCGTTGTCCGCGGCGAAACACTCCAGCACGCCGACAGCGTTGACACGGCCATCGACGACGCTCTTTGGGTCATCAAATCCGTCATCGAAGACGGCAAAGTTGTTGCCGGCGGCGGCGCGGCGGAATCGGAATTGTGTAAAGGCCTTCGCGCATACGCGACAACCGTCAGCGGCTACGAACAGCACGTGATTTCCGCGTTTGCCGACGCCCTTGAAGAAATCCCGAAAACGCTTATCAAAAACGCGGGCCTTGACGTCATCGACTTGTCATTGGCGCTGCGTGCCGAGCACACGAAAAACAAAAATGCCGGCATCAACGTGTTCACCGGAAAAATAACAGACATGGCCGAGGCCGGCGTCGTTGACACCTTCCGTTTAAAGCAGAACATGATCAAAGCGGCAACCGAAGCGGCAGTCATGATCCTCAAAATCGATGACATGCTCCGCGCGACTCACAAGGCTCAGATTCCGAACGCGCCGCCGCAACATTTGGCAGCTTCGTACAACGGAATGGCGCCGCCGCAGATGAATGAACGCAGATGAATGAACGCGATGAACGCCGATAATTCATTTTCATAATTCAAACGGGAGTTTGTATCTCCCGTTTTTTGTTTTCTTTTTTTTGTTTCGATTTTGCTTTGCTTTCGTTTTTGCTTTGCTTTCGTTTTCGCTTTGCTTTCGTTTTTGTTTTTGTTTTGCTTTCGTTTTTGTTTTGCTTTCGTTTTTGCTTTTGCTTTCGTTTTCTCATCAATTTTATCAGTACACTCATTTCATCAGTATAGATTTCAATAAACAGGCAACAGCATCAGCATCAGCAAATAATGATAATAGCCGTTCATTCCGATTCCGTTCTTCGCTGCGCTCAGACCGGAATTCGTAATGAACGGTCGGTTTTAGGGATTAAAAGAGACGAAAAAATGAAACACCAATTCATTCGTTTTATTCAAAACCTGAACGCCGCTTTTCTAAAAACCTGAAAGATAAGTTTCGGGAAAAGGGGCGTTCCCTTTTCTTATTATGTTGAAGAAAGGGGTGTTTCATTTTTTTATTCATCGAAAGTTCAAGTACGACCGCAATTTCGGATTTCGGAAGCGAAGCGGACGAAAGACGAAAATGCGGCGCACGACTATTTTTTAAAAAATGTCTTCTATAGTCTTTAAACACTTTAAAAGCACTATAAAATATGAAAAATAATATCGAATGATATCGAATACAAAAAAGAACAATACAAAAAGAACAATAAAGAAAAAAGTCGAAACCGGATTTCCCGATTTCGTTTCATTCGTTTATTTTTATTTTAATTTTAACTAGAAAAGTCATTAAATTCTGTCGAGGTTGACGACACTGACACTTTCCGCTTCGGGGATTGTGTTTAACGCGTCTTCGACGGGCTCAATGCCGCCTTCATCGTCTTTTACGATGACGGTAACCATTAATGCTTTCAAACCGAAAGCAATGGGTTCCTCACGAATTTCGCCGTTAATTTTTCCGCATGCGGGCATGACTTCTTTGATTTTTTCTTTTAACATGTTCAAATCAGTGTCCGCTTCTGCGGGCATGACTTTGATTGTTGCTGCAACACCGCTCATAATTTTCACCTTGTTATTCGTATTTCTTCAAAATTTCGTTCATATGTGGGCTGTTTTTTCGCTCTTTTCTCTTTGCTCTTCGCTCAGGGGCCGACGAATCCGCATTTCGGGCATTCGTAGGTGTTCGCGAGCGTACGGCAACTTTGGCATCTTCCGATTCCTTCGCCGCATTTCGGGCAGGGGAATCTGACGCTGCCGTCTTCAACGAGGTTGATGCCGCAGGTTGTACAGTTATCGACTTTAATCATAAATCCTTCTCCTGTAAAATTGATACATAATTGATACATGATACATAATAGATTAGTTCATAAATTGTTCATGAATTGTTCATAAATTAGTTCATAAATTAGTTCATAAATTAGTTCATGAATTAGTTCGTAAGCTAATTTAATTGATTCTTAGAATTCAAACGAGCGCCAAAAAAAGCATCGCATTCTGAATATCCTCAAGATTGTCTTTGAAAAGAGTATCTTATGATTTAAAGTTTATTGCAGAAATACCCTTTTTTTCCAAACAAAAGTAAAACAAACGGCGGGCTAAATTTTTAATAGTTGTATTTTCTATTCCTTTACAATTCATTTTCAATTCGCCATTTTAATTGAATTTAAATTATCTTAAATTTTCTTAATTATCTTAATTATCTTAATTTTCTTAAATTATCTTAAATTTTCCAAAAAAAGCCATTTCATTCCGATGTCGGTTTTCCAATATTTCAGGTGGTGTTTCTCATCGCGCCGAACAAAGCTTCTTCCGGTCCCAAAAGATTTTCAGCACGGATATCTCAAAATAATTATTTGAAAACGCTCATTTTGTCGGTACTTCTGGCGTTCTTTCTCGTCTTTGCGGTTTTCGGCATGTACGGCTTGATTTCCGGTAAGACGATTTCATCCTTTATTCCGCTTGCGTTGGTTTTCTTGATCTTTGCTATTCTTTTCGTTATCGGCTATGAATTCTTTAATTCCCGTCTCGCCCGTAAATCCGCCGCGCTTTTGGTCGGATTTTTGGCGGCTTTCGTTGTCACGGTTCTGATTCTGGCTCTCGTCGAATTTGCGGTCATGGCAGCGGCCGGCGATATTTTTGTCATCGGCTGGGAGAAATTCGTAATCGCCGTTGCTTTTGGTATTATTGTGTCCGTTATTATTTTGAAATACGCCGAAAATTTCTGATCGGCGGCTTTCTCTATTTTTGATTTTCTATTTTCGACTTTTTCTTTTTTTTGTTTCTCCTAATTGTTTGCCTTTGCCTTTGCCTGCTTCTGCTTGCCTTTGTCTGCTTCTGCCATGTCCTTGTCTGTTCTTACCTGCCCTTGCCACCTGCCACCAACCACCAGCAACTGTCAATAAGTACTTCCTACATGCATCTGCTTTTTTTTGTAACAGCCGTTCGCTTCGCGAACGTGGCACAGCTACCGCCACTGCTGTCACCTCCACTACTGCTGCCACCTCCACTACTGCTGCCACCTCCACTGCTGCCACCTCCACTGCCCTTGCCCCTCCTCTGCTCCTCCTCTGCCTATCTTTGCTTGCCTCTGCCTGCTTCTGTTTTGTTTCTATCTTTGTATTATATTTGGTATGATATGTTCTAAATTCACGCTGAGAAATACACACTATCTTTTGGTTAGTGTTTCACTTGTTTCTGTTTATTTTTCACTGATGTGCTATTTCTGAGAAACATTTATATACACGGTGTTACTTTTACCCATTATTCAACCATTACTCTTAAATTAGGATGAAAAACATGTATAACAAAAAGAAAGCTGATGTTCGCCGCGATGAAGAATTCGCGGAAGAGCCTGTTTCTTCGGCGGACTTCATGCCGGACTGCAGTTTTTGCGAGGACGGCGAGGACGGCGAGGGCGGTGCAGACAGAGGTTTGGACGGCGAGTTTGATTCGGGAAGCGTTTCCGAAAACGCCGTCTTAATGAAGAAGGTCGAAGACCTGACTTCCGCTTATCTGACTCTTGCTGCGGATTTTGAAAATTACAAGAAACGCAACGCTAAGCATATCGAAAGTGTTAAAAAATTTGCAGCTGAACCTTTGATGAAAGATTTGGCGGAAGTTGCCGACAATTTTGAACGCGCGCTCGCGTCGGCAAACAGCGGCGGGACGGAAAAAGACTCTCTTATGGAGGGTATTAAAAACACGCACCGTCAATTCGTTACCTTTCTGGAATCCCACGGGCTGACCAAGATTCCGTCGGAAATCGGAACCGAATTTGACCCGCATCTTCACGAAGCCGCCGCGCAAGTTCAGACGAATGAACACCCGGAAGAGACCATCTTAGCTGTTCACAAGCCGGGGTATATGCTGCACGGCAAAGTCATCAGGCCGGCAACCGTTACAATTTCCGTTTCAGGAGATGACGCTTGATTCCATGTGAATGTTTATCGACTGTTCAACGACTGTTCAATGACTGTTCAATGACTGTTCAATGACTGTTCAACGACTGTTCAATGAATGTCAATGTGAATGTTCAATAAATGATTAAATTTCAATTACGTTTCAATTACGTTTCAATTATATTTCAATAATGTTTCAATTATATTTCTTACTTAATTATAACCTACTAGATTAAAACAAACTGAAAACAAAATTAAAACTGTTTCAAACAAGGTGAATAAAAATGTCAAAAATCTTAGGTATTGACCTCGGTACAACCAACTCTTGTGTAGCGATCATGGAAGGAAGCGAACCCGCCGTTCTTCCCAATGCGGAAGGCGGAAGAACGACACCTTCAGTTGTCGGCTTTTCCAAGAAGGGCGAAAAGCTCGTCGGGCAAATCGCAAAGAGGCAAGCGGTTTCGAACTCCAAAAATACTGTGCAGTCCATTAAAAGACATATGGGGGACGCGAACTACAAAGTCACTTTAAGCGACAAGGGATACACGCCGCAGGAAATTTCCGCCATGATTCTTCAGAAGCTGAAGGCGGACGCTGAGGCTTATCTTGGTGAAACCATTACAGAGGCCGTTATTACAGTTCCCGCGTATTTCAACGACGCTCAAAGACAGGCGACAAAGGACGCCGGAACGATTGCGGGTTTGGAAGTCTTAAGAATCATCAACGAGCCGACGGCTGCCGCTTTAGCATACGGCCTTGACAAAGAGGAAGGCAGCAAGGACCAGAAGATTTTGGTTTACGACTTGGGCGGCGGTACGTTTGACGTTTCCATTTTGGAAATCGGCGACGGCATCTTTGAAGTTTTGTCCACCAGCGGCGACACGCGCCTTGGCGGTGACGACTTTGACAACAGAATCGTTGACCATTTGGTTGCCAAATTCAAAGAATCCCACGGCACCGACCTTTCCAAAGACTTGGCCGCTCTCCAGCGTTTGAAGGATGCCGCCGAAAAAGCAAAGATCGAACTTTCCGGCGTGACCAACACCAACATCAACTTACCGTTTATCGCGCTCGGTCCCGACGGCGACCAGCTTCACATGGACATCGATTTGACCCGCGCGCAATTTGAAAAGATGACTCAGGACCTTTTGGACAAAACGTTGGCATCCATGCGTCAGGCACTGAGCGATGCCAAATTGGAGATTGAGAAAATCGACAAAGTCATTTTAATCGGCGGCTCGACAAGAATGCCGGCGGTCGTTGACCTGATTGAAAAATTCACGCAGAAGAAGCCTTACAAGAACATCAATCCCGACGAAGCCGTTGCAATCGGCGCTGCCATTCAGGCAGGTGTCTTGTCAGGCGACATCAAAGACATCCTTTTGTTGGACGTCATCCCGCTGACACTCGGCATTGAGACGCTCGGCGGCGTTTCCACGCCTCTGATTGAGAGAAACACAACAATTCCGACCAAAAAGAGCCAAATCTTCTCCACCGCCGCGAATAATCAAACCTCTGTTGAAATCCATGTTCTTCAGGGCGAGCGCAGTGTCGCTTCCGGCAACAAAACGCTTGGCAGATTCATTTTAGACGGCATCCCGCCGGCGCCCCGCGGCGTCCCTCAAGTTGAGGTGACGTTTGACATCGACGCCAACGGTATCCTTCACGTTGACGCCAAAGACCTCGGCACCGGCAAGAAGCAGTCCATCACGATTCAAAAGCCGGGCGGTTTGTCCGATGAAGAAATCGAGCGCATGGTCAAAGACGCGGAACTCCACGCCGAAGAGGACAAGAAGAAGAAGGAAGAAATCGAAATCCGCAACAACGCCGACTCACTCTTAAACGCCGCCGAAAAAGCGGTTTCTCAAATCACGGACGACCTCGGCATTACGCCCGACCAAAAAGCCGCCGCCGAAAAAGCGATGGCTGAGTTAAAGGCCGCTCTTGAGGGAACGGACACAGACGCCATCAAAGTCAAGTCCGAAGCGTTAGAAACAGCCATCTACCCGATATCCGAAGCCATGTACAGAAAAGCCTCAGATGCTTATCAAGCCGCTTCCGACGCCGGCGCTGCATCCGATTCCGGCTCAGCTTCCGATTCCGGTGCTGCTTCCGACTTCGGCGGTGCTTCCGACTTCGGCGCCGCCGATGACATCAACGCGACAGACGCTGAATTTGAGGAAAACAAAAAGGAGTAAGACAATTATAAACATTTAAAAAATTTAGACAATTATGGCCGTCCTTTTCGAATTTCGGCCAATTCTCAAACTTATTCGGCGCTACAAAATCGATAAAGCCGGTCTTTGAAAACCCAACACTAAAAAAGAAATCAAGCAATCGCGTTTCGTGTCAGACATGTGTCAGTCACCCTGTCTAAACAAAATCTGATACGAAATCGATGCCGGACTTTAGACCGTCCGTTTCTCAAACGGCGCCGGATAACAACAAGAAAAACGAACCACCCGCAAAAAAACGAATCACCCACAAAAACAGACACACAAAAAACAAACCACACCTATATCCACCAAAATACGAAGAACACCGCCGAACGAAGTTCCGGCGGGGGTTTTTCCATTGAGGGATTGCCATTGCAGGTTTGCCATTGCAGGTTTGCCATTGCAGGTTTGCCATTGCAGGTTTACCATTGCAGGTTTGCCATTGCAGGTTTGCCAATAAATCCTTTGTTCCGTTCATGTTCCGCTGTTCATAATTATTTCCGAATTGCGAATCGGATATGTTTTTATCGGATGTTTTATTAATCTGATGTTTTATTAAACACAATTCAATTTTCAATTTCAAATTTAATCTCAATAAATTTCCCAATTAATCGTCTTATTTACTGTCATTAATCATTGCTTTCATCAACCATTATCATCAGTCATTTTCAAGAGTCATTTTCATCGATCATTACCATCAATCAATATGATCATTATTCTCACAATCATCACTTACAAAGGGTTTTCATGACGACAAAAAAAGATTATTATGAAATTCTCGGCGTCACGAGAGAGGCATCGGATGAAGAAATCAAAAAGAGCTACCGTAAGCTTGCCATGCAGTACCATCCGGACAAAAACGATGCTCCCGACGCGGAGGAAAAGTTTAAGGAGATTTCTGAAGCTTACGCTGTCCTTTCCGACCCTGAAAAGCGCGCTTCTTACGACCAATTCGGCCATGCCGGCTTTGACAGCCGCTATACGCAGGAAGATATTTTCAGAGATTTCAATATCAACGATATCCTCGGCGACCTTTTCGGCAACATTTTCGGCGGCGGAGCCGGTGGTGGCCGCAACAGAGGGCCGCAGCGCGGCGCTGACCTCCAATACGAACTTCGCCTGACTTTTATGGAAGCTTATCTCGGAAAGACGGTTGAGATTGTCGTTCCGAAAGTTATTATGTGCGATACGTGTGCCGGCACGGGCGCAAAACCCGGCACGACGGTGCAGTCCTGCGCTCAATGCCGCGGAAGCGGTATCGCTGCCAAAACTGTTCAAACACCGTTCGGTAACATGATTTCCCAATCCGCGTGCCCGACTTGCCGCGGTAACGGAAAGACGATTTCAACGCCCTGCCCGAAGTGTTCCGGCAAGGGCAAAGTCAATTCCACAAAGAAAATTTCGGTCACCGTTCCTGCCGGCGCCGACACAGGAATGCGCTTGCGCTTCCCCGGCGAAGGTAATGCCGGCGACCCCGGCGCTGTTTCCGGTGACCTTTACGTGTATGTCCGCGTCTCGCCCGACAGCTCTTTCGTCCGCGACGGCGACAACGTTTATCTCTCCATTGATTTGAACTTCGTGCAGGCGGCGCTCGGCACAGACGTCATCGTCAAAACGCTTGGCGGCGATGTGACAATGACCGTTCCCGAAGGCACGCAAACCGGAAGCACCTTCCGCTTGAGAGGCAAAGGTTTCCCGCGCGTGAACAGCAAAACCACAGGCGACCAATTCGTCACCGTCAATCTGGTCACGCCGAATAAGCTTTCCGGCGAGCAGCGCAAGCTTTTGGAAGACTTCGCCAAATCCTCAGGCTTTGAAGCGGTCGTCAAGGCCGGCGACAAAAAGAAAGGAAAAAAAGAGGGTAAGGGCGGTTTTTTCGATAAAATGAAAGACGCGTTTTAATATTTTTTTTCTCTCATCGCCGTTCTCTGTTTTCAGTGGCGATGGGAGGTTTTACGTTTTAATTTTGCGATTTTGATTTAGCGATTTTGATTTAGCGATTTTGATTTAGCGATTTTGATTTAGCGATTTTGATTTAGCGATTTTGATTTAACGATTTTGATTTAGCGATTTTGATTTTGCGATTTTGATTTAGCGATTTTGATTTAGCGTTTTTGATTTTGCTTTCGTTTCCCTTTCTTATCATAATCTGTTGTTCCGTTTTTTGAAGATAGGGATGTTTCTTTTTTGGTTTTCATCAGAAAGTTCAAGTACGACCGCAATTTCGGATTTCGGGAGCGTAGCGGACGAAAGACGAAAATGCGGCGCACGACTTATTCTCATCAATTTTATCGGTACATACTTTTCATCAGTACAGATAACAATAAACAGGCAACAGCATCAGCAAATAATGACAATAAACAGGCAACAGCATCAGCAAATAATGACAATAAACAGGCAACAGCATCAGCAAATATTGAAAATAGCCGTTCATTCCGATTCCGTTCTTCGCTGCGCTCAGACCGGAATTCGTAATGAACGGTCGGTTTTTGGGGTTAAAAGAGAAGAAAAAATGAAACACCAATTCATTCATTATATTCAAAACCTGAACGCCCCTTTTCCAAAAACCTGAAAGATAAGTTTCGGGAAAAGGAGCGTTCCCTTTTCTTATTTTATTGAAGAAAGGGGTGTTTCATTTTTTTTATTCATCGAAAGTTCAAGTACGACCGCAATTTCGGATTTCGGGTGCGAAGCGGACGAAAGACGAAAATGCGGCGCGCGACTTATTCTCATCATAATCTGTTGTTCTGTTTTTCGTTATCCATTTTTTTTCGTGACCGTATTCTCACCGTCACCGCGGTCGGTTTACGAATTTTGCCACCGATAAATTTCTTCCGATTTTAAGTGATTCTGCCACAGCTTCACATTTCGTTCTGAGCAAAAAGATGACGGCGCCGAAGTTTTCATCGGACAGGCTTTCGTAATTGGCCATTCCCTTGCTGATAATCAGTGTTGCTTCTTCTATGGCCGTTAACGTTTCGGGCGGCAGTTCTTTTATGCAGACGCCGATTGCATTGGATCCTGTTGTCAGTATCGCGTCGGAAACGGTTTCCATGTTCAGTTCTTTCGCGTCTTTCATCGTGGCGTCGGTCAATATCGGCGCGCCGCGGACAACAAGCGTTAATTTGGGCGCTTTGCCGCTTGTTTCGCCGCTCGTTTCGCTGCCTATTTCGCTTCCCGTTCCGCCGCCTTTATCATTATTTTTTATCGTTCCGGCTTGAATCTTTTTGATAATATCCATCACTTCGCGGTCAAAGACGATTTCGCCGCAGTTGTCGATGATGTAAACAACGTTGGTCAACAGAGGCAACATTTCTTTTGTGTCATCGACCGCCAGTCCTTCTTCAAAGAAAGCGTTAAACTCTTTTTCAAATTCTTCATCAGAAGAATCCAGTCCCATAATGCCGAAATCAAAATAATTTCCGATGACCGCCGCTAAAATCGCTTTTTCAAAAATCTCGGTGGGGGATTTCGGGCTGCTCTCAAAGGAATGCGCTTCTCCGTTCTCATTTGTTCCGTAAATCAATTTTCTGACGGCGGGAAGCATCTTCAAAGCGGTTTTATTGTTTTCTTCTTTGATATGGCGGTACGGGTCAGAGTCGTTTAAAACTTCATAACAAGTGCGGTGCACAATCGTTCCGACATACGTTGACGTTCTTTTCGGGTCGTATTCCTCTCCCATTTTCACGAGGCACGCCTTCACGACTTTGTTTGTCAATTCAGGGTCCTTTGTTGATAAATTGCATTGGTAGAGAACGCGGGACATTAAACAGTAAGTGCATCTGGGGTCGAGTTTCATGAATACAACATCCTTTTTTGAAAAGAAGGAGCATTATTGCATAAAAACGTTTACACCGTTCGCTGTATTTGTAATATTTACAGCCATAATTGCATTTACTGCCTTTATACCATTTTCAGCCTTTATACCATTTGCAGCATTTTTGCCTATCTATTGTTGAATGGCGAGCCAAATTCGTTTTTAAAGTTTTGCATTTTGAAAATTTCAGCATCTACTTATCCTTTCGGAAAAATGATGTCATTCATGCCATCCATGCCATCCATGTTTTCCATGCCATCTATGCCATCCTTGTTTTCCCTGCCATCCATGCCATCCGATAAAAAATTCCGTTCAAACTTTTCTGCATTTATCATCTTGACGCTTGTCGGTTTTATTTTGATTTTCGCCGTGTCGGGTGTTGCGTTCGCTTCCGGTCACGTTTCGGGCGGCGTTTATTATGAAAATCTCGCCTCCCACTCTCCGCCGCCCAACGGGGCGGTTTTTCTTATCGTTGACGGGCTCGGCTCTTATTATCTTTTTCCCGAATTGACGGGGAAATCTTTGAACAACGAAGCGGCGGGGCATGCTTATCTTCATACGATTTCTTATATTTGGGAAAACGGGTTTCGGGTTTCCCGAATGAAAGCGCCGGTTCCGGCAACCGAACACGGGCATTCCGTTTTGGTCACGGGGAACAGGAGAGCGAATTCGGAAATGGTCGGCTATACCGGCGCCACTTTTTTAGATGTCCTTCGCGACGAAGGTTTCATCTGTATCGGCGTTATGCATCGCGGCGACTTTGAATCCATGAGAGGCAAGTTTGACATTATCGTTTACGATAAAACCAATTCTGTCAATAACGTGAATTTCACGGTTCAAATCAATGATTTTCCGGCGTCGGACCCTGACATTATTCGCCGGCTGAATTCCGCTTTTGAACCGCTGTTGGCAAACGCTTCTTCCTACACGAATACAAAAGATACCGGTGAGAAATACGCCGGCTATAACCGTATCGGGCTGGATTTGGCGGTTGAGGCGCTGACGGTTATGGAAACGTTTCCCGACCAAAAGTTTATTCTGGTTATCAATGTCGGCGGCACGGATTCGACGGGACATTACCGCGGCTATTACGCTTATTTGGATTCAATCGAACGGCTTGACGCCGATTTGAGAAAATTGTTTGAAAAATGCCGCCGCAATGATTTGCTTTTCATCTTAACGGCCGACCACGGTATGACTTTTGAAGCGTTTGATAAAAAAAGCGGCGGCCACAGCTCTTCAAAATATTCCAAGTCCAATGAATCCCTATTTATCCCCTTCATCGTTTACGGAAACACAGTCAAAAGCGGCGCCGTTTACAAGCCGGACTGCGGCCAAGAAGATGCCGCGCCGACGCTCGTGTCCCTTTTTAATCTACGCCCGGCGCCGCGTTTCTCTCAAGGCAATGTCTTGCCGGCAAAAGAATACGCGTCACTTCATCTTCAATTTCCCGCGGCGGAATCCTTTGAATTGTACAGGCTTGAAGGAGACGGAATCATCAGCGTCTTTTCATCCGGCGCGGCCCTCGAAAACGTTTCGGGCGTTTCGGGCGTTTCGGGCGTTTCCGGTGTTTCGGGCGTTTCCGGTGTTTCGGGCGTTTCGACTGTTTCGGCTTATTCCCTTTCGGGCCTGAGGCCCGGCAGTTATTTGCTGAAATGGAAAAATGTCAGCGGAAACGATTACGTCCAAAACGAATTACATCTTGTAATCGAGCAAGACATGAGCGTTGATTTATCGGAATATTTGAAAAAATCCGCTTTTGTTTCTTTAACTGATTTCAGCGGTAATGCCACCGCCCCATCTTCCTTTTCTCGCCTTTCCGGCCTTTTTTCAGCGGATGGGTCATCATTTCAATTGACAAAAGCGATGGGGTTTTTGCTCGTCGGTTGTATAAACGTGGCAGGCGGCGCTGCAATTTACATGATGTATAAAAAAAGGCGCTGAGGCTGTCAATAATTTGGGCTGTCAATAGTTGGGGCTGTCAATAGTTGGGGCTGTCAATAGTTGAAGCTGTCAATAGTTGAAGCTGTCAATAGTTGAAGCTGTCAATAGTTGAAGCTGTCAAATAGTTGGGGTTGTCAATAGTTTGGGCTGTCTGCTACATGCTACCAGCCACCTACCAACAAGAACTTTCTACATGCATCTGCTTTTTTTTGTAATAGCCGTTCGCTTCGCGAACGTGGCACAGCTACCGCCACTGCCACCGCCGCTGCCACCGCCGCCGCCACTCCTCTGTCTCATCTTTGCCACTTCTCTGCCCGTCTTTGCTTACCCTTGCTTGCCTTTGCCTGCTTCTGCTTGCTTGCCTCTGCCTGCTTCTGCTTGCTTCTGTCTGCTTGCCTCTGCCTGCCAATCGTTGAAGCTGTCTGATTGACACTGTTGTTAATAATCGACGTTTTCATCCCATTTGCATCCCGATCAGTCGCTTCTCACGACCAAGACCGGCTGTTTGGCAAGATGGAGAATTTTATCAGAAACGCTGCCGACAATCAGTCTTTCAAGCGCTTTTTTGCCGGTTGCGCCGACGACGATTAAATCCGCGTCGATTTGATTCGCGTATTGGACTATTTCCTGAGCGGCCACGCCGGATAGGCTGACCGGCTCATATTTTACATTCGCGGCTTTTGCCCGTTCGCAAATGTACTCAAGCGCCGTGTCGGATTCGCGTTTGATATTTTCGGCGACGAATTCCCATTCCGCGCTGGTCGGCGTAATATTGGAAACATCAGAAACATAAAGGCCGTACAAATCCGCGCCTGTCAGTTTGGCAAGATCGACGGCGGCGTTAATCGCTTTTTTCGCGTATTCCGTTCCGTCTGTCGCGACGACGATTTTTTTATAGAGAGTCATGAGACTGCCTCCTTCATTTGAATTGAATCAAAAACCCGGGTTTTGGGTTAAGAAAATAAAATAAATATTTGGGAAGAACGACGTGAGCAACAAATATAAAACTGATGTGGGATGGGAAATAAAATCAAAAAAACAGCTGCCTGATGTCAAAAACTGCAATCTTAAATTCTAAGAATCCGCCGTCTGAAATCAAGAATCCGGCGGCAATCAAATCAATCAAATAAATCAAATTATTCCCAAAATATCGTCTGCCCGCGCTCTTCGGGCGTATCCTGCCAGCGGGTCTCTGACGTGTTTCAGATTTGCGGATTTGGAGTTTAAAATCAGCAGGTCGGCTTTTTTTCCGACCTCGATTGTTCCTGTAAAAGGACACCCGACGGCTTCGGCGCCGGCGGAAGTCGCCATTTTGAAAACCGTATCATCGGATAGGCCGTAAATTTTGGACAGGAAGTGGATTTCTTCAAACATATCCGGTGAATTCAGCATGACATTATCGGTTCCGACGCTGACGCGAATACCCGCGTCCAACATATCCAGGACGGGCGGGATGCCGACGCCGGTTGTCAGGTTGGACCGGACACAGACCGTAATTGCAATATCTTCGTCGGCAACGATTTTCAAATCATCGGGAACGGCCTGCGTCATATGAATCAGCATGTCGGGGTTCAATGAAACAGCCGTTTCGATGTCGCTTCTGTCTTTTTCGCCGGCGTGAATCGCCAATTTCTTTCGTCGGGAAGCGGATTTGGAAGACATTTTTGACAAAGTGTACGCGTCTAAATCATTCACGCCGCTGACGCCGATGCCGTCGGCGATTTCCAGCAGGTGGTGCAGTTCATCTAAAAACGAATGCGAAGTTGAATGTGAAGAAGAATGTGAAGAAGAATGCGAAGATGAATGTGAAGAAGAATGTGAACCGAGACTGTCTGCATCCGTTTCGTTATTACCGGCGGTATGAACGGGACGCCCGAAAATGACCGGCACAAGATCACTTGACGTATTTTTAAGCGCTGCCAAAAGCGCGTGAACGCCGTCAACGCCGCCTTCTCTGAAATCGGCGAAAACGGAGACGCCGTTTTGATAAAGGTCCCAAATCGCGGCTTCCATTGAACTGACGGCATCTTCAGCGCTCAGCTGAGACAAAAACCGGTGTTTCAGCCCGTTTGGCGGCTTCACCAAAGCGTCCAAGTCTCTTTGGACGGCAAAAGAGCGATAAACATTTCCAAGCGGCGGGTCTTTGAGCATCGTGTCGCCGATGTGCGTATGCGCGTTGATAAAGCGCGGCACAATCCAGTTTTCGGATTTGACCTTCGTCTCTTCGATTTCTTTGATAAACCCTTTTTCAATGTAAATATTGCCGGAAACAAGTTCAGGCCCCTCTCCTTTAAAAATCAGGCCGGAGACCGCGCGGTCGCACGGATAATCCGACAAATTCGTATCAAATTCAAACTCAAAAGAAAAGCCGGCGCTTCCGCTTCTCCTCTCTTTTTCGGTCCGTTCAATAATCCCGAAAAGCCGTTTTAAATCTGAGTCGCCAAAGCCGGACATAACTGCACCTGATGTAAACAAAAGCCGGCAAAGGCGCCGGTCAATCAAATCGAAATTAATCTGATCAAATGAAATAAATCTAATCAAATGAAATAAATCTAATCAAATGAAATAAATCTAATCAAATGAAATAAATCTAATCAAATGAAATAAATCGAAATTAATCAAATTAAACCAAAATAAATTAATTTTGAATAAAATTGTAAAGAAAAGGAAAATAAATTATTTATCCTTACCCGTCTTCTTACAACTGTCGCATTGTATAGGTCCCGGCATGAGAATCCGGATAACGCTGTCTGTGATTGTTCGGACAACCCCAATGCGGTACAATACCCCGTGCAAAAATGCCCTTTGCGAGGGAAACCGAAGATGATTGAGGATCACCTGAAAAAATGATTCTTGGGTGTTAGTAAAGGGCGACAGCACATTTTCTTTTTTCGTTTGTTTTGTTTTCGTTTCTCTTTCAAATATAAACTTTTGTTTTTTAATCAAATCGGCTGATTCAAATGCTGTGCTTGCCTTCACTTTTTGCTTCCGTTTGAAAGCAGAGAGAGGAGCTATATGTCGTTTTACAATATATCAAAAAAGAGTATCCTTCGCCGCGTCATCATGATTTCGGCGATATGTGTCATCATATCAATTTTGACAGCGGGCGCCGTGTACGGTGAAATCCAAATCAGCGATTCCGTTTCGCCGATGAAAATCGAGATCAGCGCGGCAAGCGATTCGGATGCCGGCGGAATGATTTCAAAAACCGTCAGCTTAAGAAACACGGGTGATGTCCCCGTTCATTACATCATCTACATGGACAGCGCCCGCAATGAAAACGCGGCATCGGTTTTTGACTTATCGGCAACAACCGCGTCGGTCAACCCCGGCGAAAGATTCGAGTTTCAAATCAGCGCTTCCAAAAATGAGATCGAAAAGTATACCGAGGCGGAGTTGGAAGACATCAAACTCAAAATTATCCGCAATCCCGACACGCTGACGCCTCTGGGTTACATTATTCCCGTGACCGTCAGGGCACCCGGCGAACCGGATGCGGGGGCAGGCACGGGACCGGACACAGGGACAGGCACAGGGCCGGACTCGGGTGCAGGCGAGGCAGGCTCGGGAGCAGGTATGGGCGCAGGCGCAGGGACAGGCGCGGGAACAGACACGGGAACAAATTCGGGGTTATTTGAAACGGGTGCCGGCAACCCCGGCGCAAGAGAAAACAGCGGGGCAGGCGAAAATTCAACCGTTACCGGTGGGAATAATGAGGCGAATAATAATGGCGGCGAACAGTCTGGGGGCAAAACAGGGGGTTTGGCGGGAAGTCTGAAATATAAAATGATTCTCGCCGCGTTTGCAATCGGTTTTATTCTGCTCTCGTTGGGTGGTCTTTATGTCGCTCGATCTGAAAAATATGAATGAAAGAGAAAAGAAATCACGAGACAAGAAAATAACAGAAGTTGCATCAGAGTTCAGGTTTGGGTCAGAGAAAACTGCGGAATGGGAAAGCTACATAAAAATTAATACAAAGAAATTCGATATGTTGGAATACTCAAAACAATACATTTCATACATAAATGATAATAAAGACAGTCTTTTAAAAAAATTTTTGGATTCGTATCCGGTAGGTACTTTTGATGAAAAGGAGTATATGAAATATTTTAAAGCGGAATTGGGTCAAATTTTAGACAATATAGGCAAAAGAATACCTATAACTAATCCATTGACTGACGAAATGTTGGCTGAAGAATGGGATTTTTTCCATGATATATTGATAGAAGCTATGGATGTAAACGGAATTGAGGGGATATAAATGAGCAATACACTGCCATATTATTTGTGGACTAATATCAAACAAGAAGACAGGGACAAAATACGCCCCATCTTCCGAAAACTTAAAACTGATGTAAACTTCATCAAAGAGGGAGAAACAGAGGGAACTTTAGATAAAGCGTATCGGGAGTTAGAAACCGCTTTAAAAGAAATCGGTGCCGACGAGATGTATCAATACATATTCGGTAACCGCTGATTTTCCTTCAAACACATTCCAATATCACAAAACACCTTTTTGTGATATTTCTTTTTTTCATTCGTCAATAAATTTTTTCTCTATACTGTACATGTTTTTAAAATATTGGCGGGAAGTCTGAAATATAAAATGATTCTCGCTGCGTTTGCAATCGGTTTTATTCTGCTCTCGTTGAGTGGTCTTTATGTCGTTCGAGCAAGTAATCGGGAGTGAAAGAAAAAAGAATGATTTTAATCTTCAATATAAAATGTACATAATTTCATGACTTCATCAGAAGTCATGAAGTTTAAGTGCTTCTCCATTTATTCAGGTTTTTTTGAAAATCATCAGTTTTAGATTTAATTTAAAAATATATTCCTTACTCGCTCTTGTTTCTTTTTTTTGAAAAATTGCTGTAGTTTTATTATTTAAAATCTATATAATTATCGGAACACATTTATATTAAATCGTGTCTAACATTGCTTAATATATCTGTTTATTAAATATATTTATTATTTTTTTATGTGTGTGATTGATATGGATTTGAAAAAAATTATAATCGTTTGTATTGCTTTAATGATTTTGACGCCCTCCTTTTCTTTTGCGTTTGAAAACGACTCCTCCGGCTCTTCTCCTTCCTCTTCTCCCGACGACTTTTCCTCTTTTGATTCTTCCCCATCCGGCAGCGGGCAAGCTGAAAAATCAGATACCTTAACCGAAAATTCAAACAATTATGATTTCTCAAATCTCGAAGAAACAATTTCAGATGCCCTCCTCCAAGAAGAAAGTCCGGAGGAGTTGGATTATTCAGATGATATGTCCATGCTTGCCGGAATTTCAACAGAAAGTCCCAGCCTCAGTCTTTCTGCTTTAACTTCTGCACAGTTTGATGATTTTTCTTTTTCAAACGGCGCTTATTTAACAAGCCTTTTTTCAGGGGCGGCATCTTATACATATCCGATTGCCGTTCCGAAAGGAATTGCGGGCTTTCAGCCGAGAATTGATTTGACTTATAACAGCCAAAGCGTTGGCGGTACATATGGCTGGCTCGGGGATGGTTGGTCATTAAATGAATTTTACATCTTAAGAGACGTCAATTACACACCGAATGACATATCTGATGACCGATTCAAATTGATGTTTGGAGGTCAAGCTCACGATTTGATTTATTCCGAAACGGACGGTTTTTATCACACCAAAGTTGAAACTTACACAAAAGTTCAAAAAGTTGCAGGCGGTTCAAATCAAAAAGAAGAATATTGGACCGTTACGACAAAAGACGGTACAGTGTATCGCTTCGGTTATACT